>NZ_JBAHUQ010000016.1 GCF_036689865.1 Magnetococcus sp. PR-3 | reverse complement strand
AAATGGTTATGCCTGGTGATAATATCACCATGGAAGTTGAACTGATCGCCCCCATCGCCATGGAAAAAGGTCTACGCTTCGCCATTCGCGAAGGTGGCCGTACCGTCGGCGCTGGTGTGGTTGCCGAAGTGATCGACTAAGATCTAGGCAGACGCAAAAACATTCGACGGCACCCATTTGGGTGCCGTCGAACGTTATAACCTAATGGGCAAATATTTCGCCTTATTAGGTGGTTGTTCATTAACTCATTATTGGTAAAAGGTGGTTTAGTTGCGTGCTTTTTGCGTGACTTTTTATGTGAAATCACCGATAATAGCCTCTTTATGTTGACGGCCTTGAGGGTCGCAATAGAGTGGGCAGCCACTCCGCTTACCGCAGCTATCATTCGGCATAGCCACATAGCAGGCGGGAGGAGGGGTGCCTTTAAGATCTGGAGTTATCCGTGCGCGAACTTATCAGCATGGCCTGCGAAGAGTGCGGCCGCCGCAACTACACTACTGACAAGAATAAGCGTAACCAGCCCGATAAATTCGTGGCCCGTCGTTACTGTAAGTGGTGTAAAAAACATACCACGCATAAAGAAGGTAAGATCAAGTAAGGTCCTATCTCTTATCACACACCCCATAGGACAGTAGCTCAATTGGCAGAGCATCGGTCTCCAAAACCGAGGGCTGTGGGTTCGATTCCCTCCTGTCCTGCCAAACGGTCAACGCCGGGAGCCTTTGCTCCCGGTGCTGCCATTTGACAGGGTGCAAGCAGAAGGCTGGTATACATCATGGAACGTATGGATCAGGCCAAAGAGTATCTTGGCGAAGTACGAAGCGAAATGCGCAAGGTCGTATGGCCTACGCGTAAGGAAACCATGCAAACCACGATCGTGGTGTTTGGTATGGTTGTCGCAGTTTCGCTCTTCCTGTGGTTGGTGGATGCCATTCTTTCCAGCATCGTGCAGGCTGTTATTGGCTGATCAGAGTGTGGGCGTGCTTAAGCATGCTTAGCATTACTTGTAAGCTGTAACGGCATCCTGCCTGAGAAAAAGCCTGTCATAATCCCGGGGATAGAGAGTGCCATGTCAAAGCAGTGGTATGTAATTCACGCCTATTCAGGGTTTGAGAAGCGCGTTAAGACCACCCTTGAAGAGAAGGTGCGTCTGACTGGAATGTCCAAGTTTTTTGAGGAGATTCTGGTTCCATCCGAAGAGGTTGTTGAGCTGCGCAAGGGGACTAAAGTTACCTCTGAGCGTAAATTCTTCCCAGGTTATGTGTTGGTGAAGATGGATCTCAACGATGAGACTTGGCACTTGGTTAAAGATGTGCCTAAGGTCGCGGGTTTTCTGGGTGGTGGTGGTCGTCCTCAGCCGCTTTCTGAGCGTGAGGTAAATAAAATTCTTCAGCAAGTTGAAACAGGCATGGAGAAACCCAAGCCTAAAGTCACCTTTGCTGTGGGTGAGCAGGTCCGCGTTATTGACGGTCCCTTCGTCTCCTTTAATGGGGTGGTTGAAGAGGTCGATGAAGATAAGACGCGCCTGAAAGTATCGGTAAGTATTTTTGGACGGGCGACCCCGGTGGAACTGGATTTTGTCCAGGTTGAGAAGCTTTAATTTCTCGTACCACCAGTTGGCCTAGGAGAGAAAACAATGGCTAAGAAAATTACAGCTTACATCAAGCTGCAGGTTCCTGCTGGTGCTGCTAAGCCCAGCCCCCCTGTGGGTCCTGCGCTAGGTCAGCACGGTTTGAACATCATGGAATTCTGTAAAGCGTTTAACGCGCAGACTTCCAACCTCGATGCCGGAAGCCCGGTGCCGGTGGTGATTTCTGTGTTCGCAGACCGGACCTTCAGCTTTGAAATGAAGACCCCTCCGGCTTCCTACTTTCTGAAAAAGGCCGCTGGCCTACAGAAAGGTGCTTCTGCCCCTAACCGTGACCCCCATGTGGGCAAGGTTACCTGGGATCAGGTCGAAGAGATCGCCAAAGCCAAAATGGTTGATCTGAACGCCAACGACATTGAAGCAGCTAAGCAAATTATCGCTGGTTCAGCCAATTCCATGGGCTTGGAAGTGGTGTAAGGGGGATATCATGGCCAAAATGACAAAACGCGCTAAGGCGCAAGCTGAAAAAATTGACCGTGCTGCTAACCACACTTTGACCGATGCCGTTTCGATCATCAAAGAGTGTGCCAGTGCTAAGTTTGATGAAACTGTAGAGCTGGCGGTCAACCTTGGTGTTGACCCCCGTCATGCGGATCAAATGATCCGTGGCAGCGTCTCTTTGCCTAAGGGCACCGGCAAAACCGTACGTGTACTGGTTTTTGCAAAAGGTGACAAGGCTGAAGAGGCAAAAGCAGCGGGTGCAGATGTGGTTGGCGCTGATGACCTTCTGGAGAAAATCCAGGGTGGTTGGATGGAGTTCGATCGTGTCGTTGCAACACCTGACGTGATGGGTGTTGTCGGTCGTCTGGGTAAAGTACTCGGCCCTCGTGGTTTGATGCCTAACCCCAAGCTGGGCACTGTGACCTTTGACGTGACGAAAGTCGTTAAAGAGATCAAGGCTGGTCAGGTTGCTTTCCGTGTTGAGAAAAATGGTATTGTCCACGCTGGTGTTGGCAAAGCCTCTTTCTCTGCCGAAGATCTGATTGAGAACATCACCGCTTTGGTTGAGCAGCTGCGCCGCATGAAGCCTTCTAGCACCAAAGGTACCTATATGAAAAAGGTGAGCCTCAGCTCCACCATGGGTCCTGGTCTTAAAGTCGATCAGATGAGTATCTGATAAAAAATAATTAACACCTAAAACCGCGCGGTCTCCTTGCGCGGTTTTAGGTGTTTGAAGAATTCGGTTTTTTATGCCCGGCAAATTCATAAAAAACTGAAGTACGTCCATCGGGACGTATGGTCCAAGACAGCAGGCGGTCATGGCTGGGTAAGACAGGTTACAACCTGTGCTCCCGAAGTGGCTTTAATGGGCTAATCCACCTGCCGAGACAAAAGGGTACTTGTCATGAGAACTCCTTTTGGTTTTGGACTTTTTGACCCACAGTCAAAAGGAGAGTGCGTGCGTGAAGCAAGCAGAGAAGAGCAAAATAGTTGAAGAGGTTCGGGGTAACCTGAGCAGCTCCAGCGTTGCTGTTGTTACGCACTATCGTGGTCTGACAGTGGCCGAAATGACGGAACTCCGATCCAAATTGCGCGAAGCCGGTGCGCAGATGCGCGTGGTCAAGAATACCTTGGCTAAGCGTGCGGTAACTGGAACCAGTTTTGAAGCTCTTGGAGAGTTTTTAACTGGACCTGCCAGCATTACCTATTCGGAAGATCCCGTTGCTCCGGCTAAGGTGATCTCGGCTTTTGCCAAAGATCATCCTAATCTGCAGATCATCGGTGGTGTACTTGACGGCAAATCGTTGGATGCCAAGGGTATTGAGCAGCTCGCTAAGCTGCCAAGCAAAGAGGAACTACTGGCCAAAATGCTGGGCTCCCTCAATGCACCCATCACCAACTTCGTTGGGGTTATGGCCGCCATGCCTGGCAGCCTTGTCCGTGTCCTCAACGCAGTACGTGAGCAGAAGGAAGCCGCATAACTGCTGGTTTCCACCCGAATCTAAGATGAAACGAAGGCGTTTAAACGCCTTGTTAAATAAAACAGGAGTTTCTCATGACCCAAGAAGAAATGATTTCCGCGATTGAATCCATGACCGTTCTCGAGTTGGCCGAATTGGTTAAAGCTCTGGAAGATAAGTTCGGCGTATCTGCAGCTGCTCCTGTAGCTGTTGCAGCTGCTCCTGGTGCTGCTGGTGGTGAAGATGGCGGTGCAGAAGCCAAGACTGACTTTGACGTAATCCTGGCCAGCGCTGGCGACAAGAAGATCCACGTGATTAAAGCTGTTCGCGCAGCTACCGGTCTGGGTCTGAAAGACGCTAAAGAGCTGGTTGAAGGTGCACCTAAGCCTGTTAAGGAAGGTCTGCCTAAGGACGAAGCTGAGAAGCTCAAAGCTGAGTTGGAAGAAGCTGGCGCTACTGTGGAACTCAAGTAATCTCCACACACGCTTGCGCCGAAAGGCATTGGATTGGGTTGAGGGCTTTTTTGCCCTCAACCCTTCCTCTATTTTTAGGGTATTCTTTTTTTTCTTTAGTTGTACTGGGCACCTTCCTTTTTAAGTGCCATTTGGCCTGAATTGTTATGATCGATATTTTTTCGGTCACAGTTGGGTCAGTCTTATACTTATAACGTGTTGATTTGAGCGACTTTTAGCTCTACCTAAAATTTTTTTCGTTCACTTTTGAGCGAGGGAAGAGACGTGTCTTGCGTCTCAATTTTTGTCAAAAAAACAAAAAAAACCTCAAAAAAAGTACGAATTCACCTCCTGCATCTGCGATTAGAGGAGTTCCGATGGCTCTTACCTTCACCGAAAAGAAGCGGCTACGGAAAAACTTCGGGCGAATTTCCAGCGTTATTGACATCCCCAACCTGATTTCAGTTCAAAAAGAATCGTTTGTTCGTTTCTTGCAAACTGGTACTGAAGTCGAACAGATGAAAGACTCCGGCTTGCACGGTGTGTTTCTCTCTGTCTTCCCCATCCATGATTATGCTGGAACTGTTAGCTTGGAGTATGTGAGCTACGGTCTAGGCGAACCCAAATATGATGTAGATGAATGTCTGCAGCGTGGCATGACTTTTTCTGCCCCGTTGAAAGTGGCTTTCCGTCTGGTCATTTGGGACGAAAACGAAGAAACCGGAACAAAAACAGTACGTGAGATCAAGGAACAGGACGTATATCTGGGTGAAATACCCCTGATGACCTCCACAGGTACCTTCATCATCAATGGTACTGAGCGTGTGATCGTTTCTCAGATGCACCGTTCGCCTGGTGTCTTCTTTGATCATGACCGCGGTAAGACCCACAGCAGTGGTAAACTGCTCTTTTCCGCGCGGGTTATTCCCTACCGTGGTTCTTGGCTCGATTTTGAATTTGATCCTAAAGATCTGCTCTATGCACGTATTGACCGCCGCCGTAAATTACCGGTCACTACGGTACTGCGTGCGATGGGTCTGGATGCAGAGCAAATTCTTGAGCGTTTCCATGACATCGAAACCTTCCGTAAAGAGGGTGTGGTGTGGCAGAAACGTCTGGTGCCTGAGCGTCTGCAGGGTAACCGTCTTAACTACGCCATTATTCACCCTGAAACCGGTGAAGAGCTTGTTAAAGCTAAAAAGCGTGTAACAACCCGTCATATCAAGAAGTTTGCTGAACTTGGTATGGAGTGGTTGCCTGTTTCTCAGGAAGAGCTGATCGGTAGCTATGTCGCCAAAAACATGGAAGATGCCATGGGCGAAGTGGTGATTGAAGCCGGTGCTGAGATTACAGAAGAGATGGTTCAGTATCTGGAAGATGGTGGCATCAAAGAGATTGATGTTCTGTTCATCGATGGTCTGACCGTTGGTCCTTACCTGCGTAACACCCTGGCACTGGATAAAAATACCAGCCAGGATGAAGCGCTGATCGACATCTATCGTATGATGCGTCCGGGTGAGCCACCAACCATCGATGCAGCCAAAACACTCTTTGCCAACTTGTTCTTTAACTCCGACCGCTATGATCTCTCTGCGGTGGGTCGTTTGAAGATGAACAGCCGTCTTGGTCTTGAGACTGAGCTGAATGTGCGTACTTTGCGCAATGAAGATATTCTGGGTGTAGTAGAAATTCTTCTTAAGCTCAAGGATGGCCACGGTAAGGTTGATGATATTGATCACCTGGGTAACCGTCGTGTTCGTAGTGTTGGTGAACTTCTTGAGAACCAGGTTCGCATCGGTTTGGTGCGGATGGAACGCGCCATTCGTGAGCGTATGTCCTCAGCCGAAGTCGATCAGCTGGTACCCCATGATGTGATGAACTCTAAGCCGTTCTCCGCGGTTATTCGTGAGTTCTTTGGCTCTTCACAGCTCTCTCAGTTTATGGACCAGACCAACCCGCTCTCTGAGATTACACACAAGCGTCGTCTCTCAGCACTTGGCCCTGGTGGTATGACTCGTGAGCGTGCAGGCTTTGAAGTACGAGACGTTCACCCCACGCATTATGGTCGGATCTGCCCCATTGAGACCCCAGAAGGTCCCAACATTGGTTTGATCAACTCACTCTCTACCTATGCGCGTATCAATGAATTTGGTTTCATTGAGTCGCCTTACCGTCAGGTTGAGGGTGGTAACCCCATCGATAATGTGGATTATCTCTCTGCGATTGATGAAGAGAACTACATTATTGCGCAGGCAAACGCCAAGTTGGGTGAAGAGGCCTCTGAAGAGGATGCGCTGATTCAATGCCGTCACAAGCTTGAGTTTATGGTCGCAACCCCTGATCGTGTGAACTATCAGGACGTTTCGCCCAAACAGACCGTGTCTGTGGCAGCATCTTTGATTCCTTTCTTGGAAAACGATGACGCCAACCGAGCTTTGATGGGTTCTAACATGCAGCGTCAGGCTGTGCCGCTGATCAAAACTGATGCCCCTCTGGTGGGCACTGGGATTGAGTCAGTTGTGGCGCGTGACTCTGGTGTGACGATCACCGCCCGCCGTACCGGTGTTGTGGATGAAGTGGATGCTTCACGTATCGTGGTCAAGGCGGATGAAGAGCCCGGTTCAACCGAACCAGGTGTTGATATCTACAACCTGACCAAGTTCTCTCGTTCTAACCAGAACACCTGTATCAATCAGGTTCCGCTGGTGAAAAATGGTGAGCGCGTGACCGCTGGTGATATCATTGCAGACGGTCCTTCTACTCAGATTGGTGAGTTGGCCTTGGGTCGTAACGTGCTGGTGGCCTTCATGCCCTGGAACGGTTACAACTTTGAGGATTCCATCCTTATCTCAGAACGTTTGGTGGCTGAGGATGTCTTTACCTCAATCCACATTGATGAATTTGAGGTCATGGCTCGGGACACCAAGCTTGGTGCGGAAGAGATCACCCGGGATATGCCCAACGTGGGTGAAGATGCCCTACGTAATCTGGATGAATCTGGCATCATCTATGTGGGTGCAGAAGTAAAACCCGGTGACATTCTGGTTGGTAAGGTAACACCTAAGGGTGAAACCCAGCTGACACCAGAAGAGAAACTTTTACGGGCCATTTTCGGCGAAAAAGCTTCTGACGTACGCGATACCTCTTTGCGTCTGCCCCCTGGTGTGGCCGGTACCGTTGTTGATGTACGCGTCTTTAGCCGCCGGGGTCTTGAGAAAGATGATCGTGCCAAGCTGATCGATCAAGATGAGATCGCCTTGCTGCGTAAAGATATGGCCGCTGAACGTCGTATTATTGAGCGGGACGCCGATGAGCGTATCCGTAACTTGATGCGTGACAAGCCTGTACGCAGCGCGCCTGGCCTGCAGCCTGGTGATCACATTCACCAAAGCTGGTTGGACAAGACCCCAAGCTCCCATCTGCGTGATGTGATTTTGGATGACGATGCCATTACTCAGCAGATTGAGGGTATTCGTGAGCAGATTGAAAAAGCGGCTGACCGTCTGAAGAAGCGCTTTGAGAGCAAGGTTGAAAAGCTCGAGCGTGGGGATGATCTGCCCCCAGGCGTGTTGAAGATGGTTAAGGTTTACATCGCGGTTAAGCGTAAGCTGCAGCCCGGTGATAAAATGGCTGGCCGTCACGGTAACAAAGGTGTGATCTCCAAGATTAACCCCATGGAAGATATGCCTTACATGCAGAATGGTACGCCTGTTGATATCGTTCTGAACCCTCTGGGTGTGCCTTCACGTATGAACGTGGGGCAGATTCTTGAAACACACCTCGGTTGGGCGGCCCGCGGTATGGGCTTTAAGATCGAAGAAGCTTTGAAGCAACATCGTAAAGGCATTGCCGATGTGTTGCGTAAGCAGTTTGAAGAGATCTACGATAATACCCGTGAGAGTGCTGAAGTTGCTAAATTAACCGATGATCAGCTGGTTGATATGGCGAAAAACCTTCAGCATGGTGTGCCGACTGCAACACCGGTCTTTGATGGCGCGATTGAAAGTGACATCTCTAGCTGGTTGAACAAAGCCGGTATGCCCACATCGGGTCAGATCAAGCTCATTGATGGCCGTACGGGTGAATCATTTGACCGTCCGGTTACCGTTGGCTACATCTACATGCTGAAGTTGCACCATCTTGTCGATGATAAGATTCACGCCCGTTCCATTGGTCCTTACTCGCTTGTTACCCAGCAGCCTTTGGGTGGTAAAGCACAGTTTGGTGGACAGCGCTTCGGTGAGATGGAAGTGTGGGCCCTGGAGGCGTATGGCGCAGCCTATACCCTGCAGGAGATGTTGACGGTTAAATCCGATGATGTGGCGGGTCGTACTAAGATCTATGAGTCCATCGTCAAAGGTGATGATACCTTTGAAGCGGGTGTGCCAGAGTCCTTCAACGTTTTGGTGAAGGAACTGCAGGCATTGGCGCTGGATGTGACCCTGCAACGGGACGACTGAGCACGTTTGCTCCAAGGGGCCTGGTCAACGAACTGACCAGGCCACTTTTACCAGTTTGCTTCAACGCCAAGTCGGCTAAGACCACTGGCGATGGGGCAGGGGCGACCTCCTGAACGAGGGAAAAAAACATGGAAAATATCTCTGATTCGCAGGCACCGGAAAAAAGCCAGCCAGCTGCACCAGCACCGGCTCCAGCTGCGCCTGCTCAACCCAATGCGGGGATCTCCGCAGCCGGTCAGAGCGTCTTTAAGCTCTTCTCACGCCCAATGTTGGGGCAGAGCTTTGATGGAATCCGTATCTCTATTGCTTCACCAGAAAAGATCCGTTCCTGGTCTTTTGGTGAAGTGAAAAAGCCGGAAACCATCAACTACCGTACCTTTAAACCAGAACGTGATGGTCTGTTCTGTGCCAAAATCTTTGGCCCAGTTAAGGACTATGAGTGTCTGTGTGGTAAGTATAAACGCCTTAAGCACCGTGGTGTTGTGTGCGAAAAGTGTGGCGTTGAAGTTATCCAGTCCAAAGTACGCCGTGAGCGTATGGGTCATATTGAACTGGCCGCACCGGTTGCACACATCTGGTTCTTGAAATCACTGCCCAGCCGTATTGGTCTGTTGTTGGATATGACCTTGAAGGATCTGGAGCGGGTTCTCTACTTTGAGAACTTTGTGGTTCTTGAGAGCGGCATGACCCCGATGAAACGTGGGGAACTGCTCACGGAAGATCGTTACTACCAGCTGATGGATGAGTTTGGTGACGAGTTCCGTGCAGGGATTGGGGCGGAAGCTATTCGTGAAATGTTGGTGGATCTGGAAATTCCCGGAGAGATCAACGTTCTGCGTGAAGAGCTTCGTGAAACCAATTCTGAAGCACGCCGTAAGAAGATTGTTAAGCGTCTGCACACGCTTGAGGCTTTCCAAGAGTCTAAGAACGCACCAGAGTGGATGATTTTGGAAGTGATTCCAGTCATTCCACCTGAGCTTCGTCCTTTGGTGCCTCTGGATGGCGGTCGTTTTGCGACTTCTGACTTGAACGATCTGTACCGTCGCGTTATCAACCGTAATAACCGTCTTAAGCGTTTGTTCGAACTGAAGGCACCAGATATCATCATCCGTAACGAAAAACGGATGTTGCAGGAGTCTGTTGACGCGCTGTTTGATAATGGTCGTCGTGGCCGGGTTATCACCGGTACCAACAAGCGTCCTTTGAAATCTCTTTCTGAGATGCTTAAAGGTAAGCAGGGTCGTTTCCGTTTGAACCTGCTGGGTAAGCGTGTGGACTACTCCGGTCGTTCCGTGATCGTGGTGGGTCCCGAGTTGAAGCTGCATGAGTGTGGCTTACCCAAAAAGATGGCGCTTGAGCTGTTTAAGCCCTTTATCTACAACCGTCTCGAAGAGCGCGGTCTGGCAACCACCATTAAAGCTGCTAAGCGTATGGTGGAAAAAGAGAAGGGTGAAGTTTGGGATATCCTTGAAGAGGTTATCCGCGAGCATCCCGTCATGCTTAACCGTGCACCTACGCTGCACCGTTTGGGTATCCAGGCTTTTGAACCTAAGTTGGTTGAAGGTAAAGCCATTCAGCTGCATCCGCTGGTCTGTACCGCCTTTAACGCTGACTTCGATGGTGACCAGATGGCGGTCCACGTACCGCTCTCGATCGAAGCACAGATTGAAGCCCGCGTGTTGATGATGTCGACCAACAACATCCTCTCACCTGCCAACGGTAAACCAATCATTGTACCGACACAGGATATCATCCTGGGTCTGTACTATATGACCTCTGAGCGTGCAAACGTACCGGGTGAAGGTATGATTTTCGCGGATTCTCAAGAAGTCAAACAGGCTTATTATGCAGGTGTCGCCGATCTTCACGCCTCCATCCAGTGTCGTTTCCGTGGTAAGCGGGTACACACAACGGTTGGGCGGATGATTCTGTCTGAACTGCTGCCTGAGCGTATTGAGTTCCCGGCCATCAATAAGCTGATCACCAAGAAAGAGGTGACCAAGCTGATCGACCACATCTACCGGATGTGTGAGACCAAAGATACGGTTATCTTCACTGACCGTCTGATGGCCATGGGCTTCACCTTCGCCTGCCGTGCCGGTATCTCCTTTGGTAAGGATGATATGGTTATCCCAGAAGCTAAGCGTGGCTTGGTTGATGAGGCGCAGGAGAAGGTGAAAGAGATTGAAAAACAGTATACCGACGGTTTGATCACCGAAGGTGAGAAGTACAACAAAGTTGTTGATATCTGGTCTCACTGTACCGAACGTGTAGCTGACGAAATGATGGGCACCATCTCAACAGATACGGTTGAGAATAAAGAGGGTGAACTTGTTGAACAGCCTTCTTTCAACTCCATCTTTATGATGGCCAACTCCGGTGCTCGTGGTTCAGCTGCTCAGATGCGTCAGCTTGCTGGTATGCGTGGTCTTATGGCCAAGCCTTCTGGTGAAATCATGGAGACACCCATCACAGCGAACTTCCGTGAGGGTTTGACGGTACTGCAGTACTTCATCTCCACCCACGGTGCACGTAAAGGTCTGGCGGATACCGCGCTTAAGACCGCAAACTCTGGTTATCTGACCCGTCGTCTTGTGGATGTTGCTCAGGATTGTATTGTTCGGGAAGAGAACTGTGGTACCAGCATCGGTTTGACCGTTTCCGCCTTGGTGGAAGGTAGCGATGTGGTTGAGACCCTGGGTGACCGTCTGTTGGGTCGTACCCCTGTAAGCGATTTGCACGATCCCATCACTGATGAGCTGCTGGTTACAGCCGGTACCATCATGGATGAGGATATTGTTGACCGTATTGAGAACTCCAATGTGGATTCGGTACACATCCGCTCACCTTTAACCTGTGAAACCACCCGTGGTGTCTGTGTCACCTGTTATGGACGTGATCTGGCCCGTGGTAACCGTGTGACCGTGGGTGAGGCTGTTGGTGTTATCGCTGCCCAGTCCATTGGTGAGCCTGGTACTCAGTTGACCATGCGTACATTCCACATTGGTGGTACAGCATCACGTCAGGCTGAGCAGTCACACCAAGAGACAGCCCATGGTGGTGTGCTGAAATATCACGATCTCATCACCGTTGTTGACCGTGAGAAGAAGCACGTTGTGTTGTCACGTAACGGTGAAGTCTCCTTGCATGAAGCGGTTGAGCATGAAGGGCAGGTTGAAGCCGGTCGTGAGCGGGAACGTTACCGTATTCCTTATGGTGCACGTATCTCTGTACCTGCAGGTGGTGTTGTTGAAAAAGGTGCCACGTTTGCAGAGTGGGACCCCTTCTCCATGCCGATCATCACCGAAGTTGAGGGTGAGGTGAAGTATGGTGACTTGGTGGACGGTGTCTCCTTACGAGAAAATATGGATGATACCACGGGTCTGACCTCTAAAGAGGTAACCGAGTGGAAAGGGCAGAGCACCAAGAAGGGGGATATGCGTCCACGCATCTCTCTAAAAGATGTGAGTACCGGTGAAACGGTGACCATGCCCAATGGTACAGAATCTCGTTACTACCTGCCTGTTGGTGCGGTGATCGTGGCCAACGAAGGTGATCATGTTCATGCGGGTGACATCATCGCTAAGGTTCTTCGTCAGTCAACTAAGAACCGTGATATCACCGGTGGTCTGCCACGGGTTGTTGAGTTGTTTGAAGCCCGTAAGCCTAAAGAGCACTCTTTCATTGCTGAAAATGAAGGTATGGTCTCCTACGGTAAGGATCTCAAAGGTAAGCGCCGTGTTGTGGTCACGCCAGAAAGTGGTGACCCCATGGAGTACTTACTGCCTAAAGGTAAGCAGTTGGCCGTCAACGAAGGCGATTGGGTACGTAAGGGTGAGCCTTTGATGGAGGGATCACCTGTTCCTCAGGATATCCTGAAGGTGTTGGGTCTCGAAGAGCTGTGTAAGTTCATGGTTAACGAGATTCAAGAAGTTTACCGTCTGCAGGGTGTGCGCATCAACGATAAGCACATTGAAGTGATTGTGCGTCAGATGTTGCAGAAGGTGCAGATTACCGATCCCGGTGAAACCACCTTTGTGAGTGGTGAGCAGGTCGAGAAAGAAGACTTCCTGCGAGAAAATGCTAAGACACAAAAGCGGGGCGGTCGTCTAGGCACCTGTATGCCTCTGTTGCTTGGTATCACCAAAGCTTCGTTGTCGACCCCTTCATTCATCTCTGCGGCCTCCTTCCAGGAGACGACACGTGTCTTGACAGAAGCTGCGATCTCTGGTCGTGTCGATACTCTTAACGGCTTGAAAGAAAACGTCATTGTTGGACGTTTGATCCCAGCAGGTACCGGTAATATTCTAACCCAGCTTAAAAAATTGGGTCAGGATGGTGCGAGCGCAGATCTGGTCAGTAATCGTCCCAGAGATGAGGTCGATACCACCAAGAATGAACTTACTGAAGGTTAATCAACGTTCGTGTTTGCAGAGTTGGGCGGCTGTTAACAGCCGCCCACTATTTTTTGCTTGTATTTGTTTAAAAAACAGGTAAAATGCGCGAATTCTTTTGTTGATGAACCTTTGAACATTCCCATAAGGGGAGCACGTAGCAGCAGGTCGCGGCCCCGCGAAACCAGGCTATAGATCGTCCTCCTCTGCCATTGCTTAGAGATAACGCCTGCACACACTTTGTGGCGAAAAGCGACAAGGTTTCAGGCCTGTTTTCTGTGGAGAGAGTTATGCCGACCGTTAACCAGTTGGTACGTCGAGGCCGCAAGCCTCAAAAGAAGAAAACCAACGTGCCTGCTCTGCAAGCGTGTCCCCAACGCCGTGGCGTATGTACTCGCGTTTATACGACTACCCCTAAGAAGCCTAACTCGGCTTTGCGTAAGGTAGCTCGTGTACGTCTGACCAATGGTCATGAAGTGAGTGCTTATATTCCAGGTGAAGGTCACAACCTGCAGGAGCACAGTGTGGTATTGATCCGTGGTGGTCGTGTAAAAGACCTTCCCGGTGTACGTTACCACGTGCTTCGCGGCTCCCTGGATACCCAGGGTGTTAAAGACCGTAAGCAGGGTCGTTCAAAGTACGGCGCCAAGCGTCCTAAGTAATTCAGCTCACTGCCTATGTAGGGTAGGGGGGCTGGTCACTGTTTTAATCTGGAATTGAGGATACGTCATGTCACGACGTCGTGAAGTTCCCAAGCGCGAGGTTATTCCGGACGCGCGGTATAATGATAAGCTTGTCGCCAAGTTTATGAATTGCCTCATGCAAGATGGCAAAAAGTCACTTGCTGAGCGAGTATTCTACGGTGCTTTCGATCTGATCGAGCAGCGCACCAAAGAAGACCCAATCAAGGTGTTTAAGGAAGCTGTGGACAATGTACGTCCTACGCTGGAAGTGCGTTCCCGCCGTGTTGGTGGTGCAAACTATCAGGTGCCTGTAGAGGTACGTCCTGCCCGCCGTCAAACCTTGGCCATTCGTTGGTTAATCGGTTTTGCCCGTTCCCGTGGTGAGAAAACCATGCGTGAGCGTTTGGCTGCTGAGTTGATCGAAGCTTCACAGGGTCGCGGTGCGACCATTAAGAAGCGCGACGATACGCATCGTATGGCTGAAGCCAACAAAGTGTTTGCTCACTACCGTTGGTAAGTTGCAGGACCCCTGGCCTCCCGGAGTGGAGGCCAGTATAAGTTTTGTTCTTTGACAATCTACAGAACACAGGGGATTACAGTGGCTCGTACAGTTGCCCTGGATCACGTGCGTAATATCGGCATCATGGCTCATATTGATGCGGGTAAGACCACCGTTACCGAACGGATTCTCTACTACACCGGTCGCTCTCATAAGATTGGTGAAGTTCATGAAGGCGCTGCCACCATGGACTGGATGGAGCAGGAGCAGGAGCGTGGTATCACGATTACTTCTGCAGCAACCACCTGCTTTTGGGATGAGCACCGTATTAATATTATCGACACCCCCGGACACGTGGACTTCACCATTGAGGTGGAACGTTCACTACGTGTTCTAGATGGTGCTGTCGCAGTTTTCTGTGGTGTGGCCGGTGTGCAGCCCCAGTCTGAGACTGTGTGGCGCCAGGCTGACCGCTACGGTGTGCCCCGTCTTGCTTTTGTAAACAAGATGGACCGTATGGGCGCTGATTTCATGAATGCTGTGCAAACCATGAAAGATCGTCTTGGTGCACGTGCTATTCCTGCTCAGTACCCCATTGGCGCAGAAGAAGATCTTCGTGGTATGGTTGATCTGGTGTCTAAAAAGGCTTTCATCTTTAATGATGAGTCCCTTGGCGCTGAGTTTGAGATCACCGAATGCCCCGAAAATATTGAGTTGGAAGTTGATGAGGCTCGTGAAGCACTGCTAGAAGCGGCGCTTGAGCAAGACGACGAGCTGATGGAAAAGTATCTCGACGGTGAAGAGATCTCCGAAGCCGACTTTAAAGCATGTATTCGTAAATCCGTGCTGGCTAGCTCATTCGTACCTGTGTTCTGTGGATCTGCCTTTAAGAATAAAGGCGTACAGCCCCTCCTAGACGCAGTTGTAGCGTACTTCCCCTCACCTAAAGATACCCCTTACATCGAAGGCACCTTGCCCGACAGTGATGAAGCTGCCGTACGTAAGCCTTCTGATGACGAGCCTTTCTCGGCTTTGGCCTTTAAGATTATGGCCGATCCGTTTGTAGGTTCTTTGACCTTCTTCCGTGTCTACTCCGGTGTCATGGAATCTGGTACGCACGTCCTGAACGCTTCTAAAAATAGAAAAGAGCGTATTGGCCGTTTGATGCTCATGCATGCGAACAAGCGTGAAGACATCAAAGAGGTCCGCGCAGGTGATATCGCCGCTGTGGTTGGTCTTAAGAACACCACAACCGGTGAAACCCTTTGTGATGCCAACAAGCCTGTCATCCTTGAGAAAATGGAATTCCCAGAGCCGGTGATCGCCATCGCTGTGGAACCCAAGACCAAGGCTGACCAAGAGCGCATGTCGGTAGCCCTGCAGCGTTTGGCTCAAGAAGATCCTTCCTTCCGTGTGGAAGTGGATCATGAAACCAACCAGACGATCATCTCTGGTATGGGTGAGCTACACCTGGACATCATCGTCGATCGTATGATGCGTGAGTTCAAGGTCGACGCAAACATTGGTCAACCTCAGGTTGCTTACCGTGAGACCATTACCCGCAGTATTGAGCACGAATCTAAGTTTGTGCGTCAGTCGGGTGGTCGTGGTCAGTTTGGTCACGTATGGCTGCGTCTTGAGCCCCAAGAGCCAGGTGTTGGTTTTGAGTTTGTTGATGCGATTAAGGGCGGTGTTGTTCCTAAGGAATACATTCCAGCCGTTAAAAATGGCATCGTCGAAGCGATGGCCAATGGTGTCTACGCGGGCTTCCCCATGGTAGACGTGAAAGCCACCTTGTTCGATGGCTCATACCACGATGTTGACTCTTCGGAAATGGCCTTTAAAATTGCCGGCTCCATAGGTCTAAAAGAGGGCACACAAAAGTGTAAGCCTGCTCTGCTTGAGCCCATCATGGATGTTGAAGTTGAGACCCCTGAAGAGTATATGGGCGATGTGATTGGTGACTTGAACTCCCGCCGTGGACAGATCCAGGGTATGGAAGCTTCCGGTAACAATCAGTTGGTAAAAGCTCAGGTACCTCTGTCGGGTATGTTCGGTTATGCCACGGATCTGCGCTCTCAGAGTCAGGGTCGTGCTACCTTTACCATGCAGTTTGGCCATTATGCCCAGGTGCCTAACGCCATTGCTGAAGAGATCAAGGCAAAAGCCACCGGTTGATCCGGCTAGATAGAAAGGTTCGGAGGTCTACAATGGCCAAGGAAAAGTTTGAACGTAATAAACCCCATGTCAACATCGGCACAATCGGCCACGTTGACCATGGTAAGACGACGCTGACCGCTGCGATCACCAAGGTGATGGCGGATGCAGGTCGCGCCGAGTTTCAGGCGTATGATCAGATTGATGGCGCCCCAGAAGAGCGCGAGCGTGGGATCACCATCGCAACAGCCCACGTTGAGTATGAGACAGAGAATCGTCACTACGCTCACGTTGACTGCCCTGGTCACGCTGACTATGTCAAGAACATGATCACCGGTGCCGCCCAGATGGACGGCGGTATCCTGGTTGTGAGTGCTGCTGATGGCCCCATGCCTCAGACCCGTGAGCACATCCTGCTGGCGCGTCAGGTTGGTGTGCCTGCTCTGGTTGTTTACCTGANCAAGCCTTCCTGATGCCAATCGAAGATGTGTTCACCATCTCCGGTCGTGGTACGGTTGTAACTGGCCGTATTGAGCGTGGCATGGTTAAGGTGGGTGAGACCATCGAGATCATTGGTCTGAAAGATACTGAGAACACCACCTGCACCGGTGTTGAGATGTTCCGTAAGCTTCTCGACCAAGGTCAAGCTGGTGATAACGTGGGTGTGCTGCTGCGTGGCACTAAGCGTGAAGACGTCCAGCGTGGTCAGGTTCTGGCTGCGCCTGGGTCGATCACTCCCCACACCAAGTTTAAGGCAGAATCCTACATTCTGACCAAAGAAGAGGGCGGTCGTCATACACCCTTCTTCTCGAACTATCGTCCCCAGTTCTACTTCCGTACCACGGACGTAACCGGCATTCTCAAGTTGCCTGAGGGTACCGAGATGGTTATGCCTGGTGATAACATCACCATGGAAGTTGAACTGATCGCCCCCATCGCCATGGAAAAAGGTCTGCGCTTCGCCATTCGCGAAGGTGGCCGTACCGTCGGCGCTGGTGTGGTTGCCGAAGTCATTGACTGAGCCTAAGCTCTGTAGACGTTTGAGGAACACACATGATGGATAGCCAAAAAATCCGCATCCGTTTGAAGGCCTTTGATCATCGGATCCTAGATCAAAGTACTGGTGAGATTGTGCAGACTGCTCGTCGTACCGGTGCTGATATCCGTGGACCGATTCCGCTGCCTACAAAAATCAATCGTTACACGGTTCTGCGTTCACCTCACGTAGATAAAAAAAGCCGTGAGCAATTCGAGATCCGCACCCATAAGCGTATCATCGACATCATCAATCCTACGCCCCAAACGGTGGATGCATTGATGAAGTTGGACCTCGCTGCAGGTGTGAATGTCGAGATCAAGCTATAATTAGCTTGACTTTGGAGAGTGGTGACGTATGATCTCCGCTCCCTTTAAAGCATCCTCCCTTATCGGACAGTCGCTTTGCGAAGGTTGGGGTAGGGGAGGCAATCGATAATAATATGAGGAAAAGACATGCGTAGTGGTCTGATCGGCCGTAAGCTCGGCATGTCCCAGATGTTTACCGAGGATGGTCAGCGTATCGCTGTTACCTTGGTACAACTGGGTCCCTGTGCTGTAGTGGCCAAGCGTACAGAAGAGCAGGATGGTTACAACGCCATTCAGCTTGGTTTTGAAGAAGCCAAACCTTCCCGCATCTCTAAAACTGTCCGTGGGCAGTATGCCAAGGCTAATGTGACGCCTCGGCGGGTTTTGCGTGAATTCCGCGTCGCCAATCCTAACGACTATGAAGTGGGTCAAGAGCTTAATGCTGAGCATTTTGCCGTAGACAGCTTTGTCGACGTTACAGGTCGGACGGTGGGTAAAGGTTTTGCCGGTGGTATGAAGCGTTGGGGTTTCCGTGGTGGTCGTGCTACCCACGGTTCTCACAAGGTACACCGCTCCATCGGTTCTATCGGTCAGTGTCAAACTCCTGGTCGAGTATTTAAGAACAAAAAGATGCCTGGTCAAATGGGTAAAGAAACTCAGACCGTGCAGAATTTGAAAGTGGCTTTCGTGGACAGTGAAAAGTCCATCGTAGCCGTGAAGGGGAGCATTCCCGGTTCCAAGGGCTCTCTGGTGTTGGTTCGGGACGCCTTAAAAAAAGGCTCTGCCTGATTAGGTGTGGATAGAAGGAAATCACCATGATCCAAGTACCCGTTAAAGACGCCAATAACCAGGAAGTTCGCAGTGCGGAGTTAAATGAATCCGTTTTTGGTCGTGAGATCCGTGCGGACCTTCTGGGTATGGCCGTCAACTATCAATTGGCCAAACGTCGCAGCGGTACCGCTGCGGTTTTAGGTCGCAGTGATGTGCGCGGCGGTGGAAAGAAACCTTTCCGTCAAAAAGGCACAGGTAACGCCCGTCAGGGCACAACCCGTGCGCCTCAGTTCCGTACTGGTGGTATCGTTTTCGGTCCCCAGCCTCGTGACTTCGGCCACAAGATGAACAAAAAAGTACGTAAGCTTGCGCTGCAAACAGCACTTTCCGCCAAAGCCTCTTCGGAGGAGATGGTGGTTGTTGAAAAGCTCGAGCTGGAAGGTCCTAAGACCAAAGGGATGAAAAGCCTGCTGAGCAGCCTTGGTGCTGAGAAGTCGACTTTCATCGTGGTTAAAGAGCTTTCTGATAACGTGCTGCTGTCAGCTCGCAACATTCCTAACGTGCTTGTTGCAGATGTTGATGGTGTGAACGTTTACGACCTGCTGCGCTACGAAAAGCTGGTCATCACCGAGGAAGCGGTGCGTAGCCTTGAGGAGAAGCTGGCATGAACGAGTTGAGCATGTATAACGTTCTGGTTCGCCCGCTGGTGACTGAAAAGTCCACCATGCAGCTTGAAAAGGGTAACCAAATCAGCTTTGCCGTCGCCACTTGGGCCAACAAGCCCCAGATTAAAAAGGCGATCGAGACCATCTATAGCGTTAAGGTTGAGGCGGTGCAGGTAAGCAACGTCAAAGGTAAGGCCAAGCGCTTTGGTAAGCTCGAAGGTAAGCGTAAGGATTGGAAGCGGGCCGTGGTTCGTCTCCAAGAGGGTCAATCCATCGACCTGTTCGATCAGGGCGCCTGATTGGCACGAAGAGGAGAGTCTCAATGGCACTGAAGAATTACAAACCGACTTCCGACGGTAAGCGCCATCAGGTATCGGTGGACTACAGCGAACTGAGCAAAGAGGGCCCCGAGCGCTCATTGCTGGCCCCCCTTTCTAAAAAGGGTGGTCGTAACAACTACGGACGTATGACTGTTCGTCACCAAGGTGGTGGACACAAGCGTCGGTACCGCATCATCGACTTTAAGCGTAACAAGTTTGATGTGCCGGCTAAGGTTGCTCGTATCGAGTATGACCCTAACCGCACCGCTTTCATTGCGCTGCTGCATTACACCGATGGTGAAAAAGCTTATATTTTGGCGCCTCAGCGTCTCCAGGTTGGAGATACGGTTGTGGCCGCTAAGAGCATCAGCAATGTGGATGTGAAACCCGGTAACGCAATGCCTTTACGGGCGATGCCAATCGGTACCATCGTTCACAACGTTGAGCTTAAGCCTGGCAAGGGTGGACAAGTCGCCCGTAGTGCTGGTAACTACATCCAGCTGATGGGTAAAGAGGGCAAGTATGCCCAGCTTAAAATGCCTTCCGGCGAAATGCGTTTGGTGTTGCTCGAGTGTATGGCGACCGTAGGTATGGTCTCCAACCCCGACAACTCCAACAGTAAAATCGGTAAAGCAGGACGTACCCGCTGGATGGGCAAGCGTCCCTCTGTTCGCGGTGTTGTGATGAACCCTGTGGATCACCCCCATGGTGGTGGTGAAGGTCGTACCTCTGGTGGCCGTCATCCGGTCACACCTTGGGGTGTACCTACCAAAGGTAAGAAGACCCGGTCTAAGACCAAGGCTTCTGATCGTCTCATCATGCGTCGTCGTAAGTAATCCGAGAGAGGACGAAGAGAATGGCTCGTTCAGTCAAAAAAGGTCCGTTTTTAGACGACTATCTGGTCAAGAAGGTGGAGACTCTACGGGAGAATTCCCGCAAAGAGTTGATCAAGACTTGGTCACGTCGCTCCACCATCATCCCCGAGTTTGTTGGTTATACCTTCGGGGTTCACAATGGCCGCAAGTTCATTCCAGTGCTGATCACCGAAAATATGGTGGGTCACAAGCTGGGCGAATTTGCTCCCACCCGTACCTACTACGGTCACGGTGTGGATAAAAAAGCCAAGCGTCGCTAAGAACGGGAGAGTATTGTCATGCAAGAAGCACGTGCTACGACTAAGTATCAGCGCGTCTCTCCCTATAAAGTGCGTCTGGTCATTGATCAGATTCGCGGTATGCAGGTAGAGAGTGCTATGAATCTCCTGGCCTTCTCCAAGAAGCGCGCAGCAGGTGTCATTCGTGAGACGTTAAAGTCCGCAGTGGCCAATGCTGAGGAGAATATGGGCCTGGATGTGGATACCCTGGTGGTCTCCAAGGCTTATGTGGATCAAGGTCCGACCATGAAACGGTTTAAACCCCGTGCACGTGGTCGTGCTACTCGAATTCTGAAGCGGACTTCCCACATCACTGTGGCGGTTCGTCCTCAGGAAGATTAAACCAAGGAACGAGGAGGATACCATGGGACAGAAGGTTCATCCGACAGGGTTCCGTTTGGGAACCACAAAGACCTGGGACACCCGTTGGTTTGCGGATAAAAATTTCGCCGACCTGCTGCTGGAAGACATCAAGATTCGCGCTTGGTTAAAAAAGCGTTTGGCACATGCCAGCGTTTCCAAGATCGTAATTGAGCGTCCTGCCCAAAAAGCGCGCATTAACATTCACACTGCGCGTCCCGGCATCATTATCGGTAAGAAGGGCGCCGATATTGAGAAGCTGAAGAACGACATTAAGGCCATTGCCAGCTCCGACGTGCAGATCAATATTGTTGAGATCCGCAAGCCAGAAGCTGATGCACAATTGGTTGCAGAAAATGTCGCGCAACAGCTTGAGCGCCGTGTTGCTTTCCGACGCAGCATGAAGCGTGCCGTAACCTCAGCCATGCGTCTGGGTGCAGAAGGTATTCGTATCAACTGCGCTGGTCGTCTTGGTGGAGCTGAAATCGCCCGTACCGAATGGTACCGCGAAGGCCGTGTGCCCCTGCACACCCTGCGTGCCGATATCGACTACGGCTTTGCTGAGGCCAACACCACCTACGGCATCATTGGTGTCAAGGTGTGGGTCTACAAAGGCATGCTCATTGAAAAGAAATAAGGACAGGGGTATAATCCCATGCTTCAACCTAAGAAGACCAAGTTCCGGAAGGCGCACAAGGGGCGCGTTCACGGCCTAGCATACCGCGGTAGTTCACTCAACTTCGGACAGTTTGGCCTTAAGGCGATGGGTGCATCGCGCATCACTGCGCGTCAGATCGAAGCAGCCCGTCGTGCAATGACACGTCACATCAAACGTGGCGGTCGTGTTTGGATTCGTGTTTTTCCTGATGTTCCGGTTTCTAAGAAACCAGCTGAAGTTCGTCAGGGTAAAGGTAAGGGTAGCCCAGAGTTCTGGATTGCCCGTGTCAAGCCTGGTCGCATTCTCTATGAAATGGAGGGTGTTGATGAAGAACTGGCCCGCGAAGCTATGCAGCGTGCTGCAGCTAAGCTACCAGTTAAGACCAAGTTTATTGTTCGTGAAGGGGGTTGATCATGAGCGTAGCCTCCGAAATGAGGGATATGTCCGTCGAAGCGCTGGAAGATAAATTAAAAGCTCTCCACCAGGAAGCTTTTAACCTGCGCTTTCAACACGCGACTGCCCAACTGGAGAATACGTCCCGTATCCGTCAGGTTCGCCGGGAAATCGCGCGCATCAAGACCGTGATCGGAGAGCGGAAGGCTAAAGAGGAAGTGTAATGGCCAAGCGTATTATGCAAGGTGTCGTTGTAAGCGACAAAATGGACAAAACTGTGGTCGTAAAAGTGGAGCGTAAAGTACGTCATCCGCTGTACGGCAAGATTGTGCGTCAGTCCAAAAAATACAAAGCGCATGATGAAGAGAACCAATACCGCACCGGTGATACGGTAATGATCCAAGAAAGTCGCGCTATGAGCAAAGACAAGAACTGGATTGTTACTGAACGCACTATGGCTGCGGTGGAAGGCTAAGGAGGAGCGGACATGATTCAAGTCGAATCTCAACTTGAAGTGGCCGATAACTCCGGCGCCAAGAAAGTTCAATGCATCAAGGTGATTGGTGGTTCTAAGCGTCGTTACGCCCGTGTCGGTGATGTCATCATCGTTTCGGTCAAATCGGCGCTGCCACGCGGCAAAGTAAAAAAGGGTGAAGTAGCTCGTGCCGTGGTGGTTCGCACCAAAAAAGAGATCACGCGCCCTGATGGTAGTCTCATTCGTTTTGACAAGAATGCGGCTGTATTAATCAACAAGGCCGGTGAGCCTGTGGGAACGCGTATCTTCGGTCCCGTAACCCGCGAATTGCGGGCACGGAACTATATGAAGATCATCTCCCTGGCCCCCGAAGTGCTGTAAGGGGAGGCGTGATCCATGGCAATAAGTAAAAGTGACTTCAGCACAGATCTGAAGAAGGGCGACACCGTAATCGTGGTCGCTGGTAAGGACAAGGGTAAGCAGGGTCAAATTCTGCAAATTCTCGGTAAGAAGTCCTCAGTGTTGGTGGAAAAGGTGAACATGATCAAGCGTCACACCAAGCCCCAACAAAATGCTGAGGGTGGCATTGTCGAAAAAGAAGCCCCCATCAATATCAGCAATGTGATGATCGTGGACCCTGCAACAGGCAAAGGGACCCGAATCAAGAAGAAAGTTCTTGAGGATGGTCGTAAAGTGCGTGTGGCAGCTGGTTCCGGTGAAGTGCTGGACAAGTGAGCGAGATAGGGACCTAAAATGGCTGATCTGAAACAGGTTTACCATGACAAGGTAGTGCCCGAGCTCAAAGAGAAGTTCGGCTACTCCAACATCATGCAAGTACCACGTCTGGAAAAGATTGTGGTGAATATGGGCGTCGGTGAGGCAATCAACGACAAAAACATTTTAAAACACGCCATTGGCGACATGGAGGCGATCACTGGCCAAAAGGCCATGACCACCTACGCCAAGAAATCCATTGCGGGCTTTAAGCTACGTGAAGGACAGGCAGTAGGGTGCCGTGTAACCCTACGTCGTCAGCAAATGTGGGAATTTCTTGATCGTTTGATCAATACTGCACTTCCACGTGTGCGTGACTTCCGTGGCGTGAGCGATAAAGCCTTTGATGGCCGTGGCAACTACACCATGGGTGTTAAGGAACAGATTATCTTCCCTGAGATCGACTACGATAAGGTCGATAAAGTACGGGGTATGGATATCTGCATTGTGACCAGTGCCAAGACCAATGATGAAGCCCGCGAGCTTCTCGCCGGTTTCAACATGCCGTTCAGGAAGAAGGAAGGGAACAATGGCTAAGACTTCCATGGTAAATAAGGCCAACAGCAAGCCTAAGTTTGCTGTGCGTTCCTACAACCGTTGTAAGCGTTGTGGTCGTCCTCGTGGATACCTACGTAAGTTCAAGATGTGTCGCATTTGTGTGCGTCAGCTTGCACTGCGTGGTGAGATTCCGGGCGTCACCAAGGCTTCCTGGTAAGCGGTCAAAGGTTGTAAGGAGAACGCCGATGAGCATGAACGATCCAATCAGCGATATGCTGACACGCATTCGCAACGCACAGATGGTTGGCAAGGATAACGTTGTTATGCCTGCCAGCAACATGAAGAAGCGTATTGCTGACATTCTTAAAGAAGAAGGTTACATCGAGTCAGTCAGTGAGACCGTGGATGGTGAGAACCACCCCGCACTGGACTTGACTTTGAAGTACTACCAGAACAAGCCGGTCATTGAGGAGATTAAGCGTATCTCCACTCCCGGTCGTCGTACCTACGTGGGCAAAGCAGAGATTCCCTCGGTGTATCAGGGGTTGGGTATCGCCATCCTCTCTACCAGTAAGGGTGTCATCTCTAGCCGCCGTGCGCTCGAGTTGGGCGTTGGTGGTGAACTGCTCTGCACCGTCTACTAATCGTCGAGGTTTGAACCATGTCACGTATTGGAAAACAACCGGTGACGGTACCCGACGGTGTGGATCTAAAGATCGACGGCACCGTGGTGACCGCCAAGGGCAAACTGGGTGAACTCACCCGTGAATTCCACGAAGCAATCAGCTTCACCCAAGAGGGTGCCGCTGTTAATGTTGCTGTGGACAACAACGAAAAGAAAAGCTCTGCACTATGGGGGCTTTCCCGTTCACTACTGAACAATATGGTAGTGGGCGTTTCCCAAGGCTTTTCCAAGCAGCTCGAGATTCAAGGCGTGGGTTACCGTGCCGCGGTCAAAGGTCGCACCCTGGAGTTGACCCTGGGCTTCTCTCATCCTGTTAACTATGAGCTCCCCAAAGGGCTTGAAGCGACAGTTGAGAAGAATACCCTGATTACGATTAAAGGGGCCGATAAAGAGGTGTTGGGTCAGGCATGTGCCGAGATCCGCTCCTGGCGTCCCCCAGAGCCGTACAAGGGTAAAGGGGTCCGTTACGTGGGTGAGTATATCCTGCGTAAAGAAGGTAAGAAGAAATAATCGAGGTGTTTGGCGATGGCTAAGGATCGAAATCAAGCGAGAAAGGCCCGCAGCGCCCGCGTGCGCACGAGGATCAAGAAGGTACAGGGTGAACGTCCCCGTCTTTCGGTCTTCCGTAGCGCCCGTCATATCTACGCTCAGATCATTGATGACAATCAGGGTCGTACCCTGGTATCTGCCTCTACGGTAGAAAAGTCTCTGCGCGATGAGGTGAAGAACGGCGGAAACGCGGATGCGGCAGCCTTAATTGGTAAACGTATCGCTGAGAAGGCGAAAGAACAGAACATCACAGAAGTGGTGTTCGACCGCGGTGGCTTCCTTTATCACGGCCGTACAAAGGCCCTGGCCGAAGCAGCCCGTGAAGCCGGGTTGAACTTCTAAGAGGGGATGAATGATGAGTCAACGTGATAGAAAAGGCCAAGACAACAATTACGAGAACGAGAGTGAGTTCATCGAAAAGTTGGTTGCCATCAAACGTACCGCTAAGGTCGTTAAAGGTGGTAGTCGCTTTAACTTTTCCGCCATTGTGGTGGTAGGAGATGGCAAAGGCTCTGTGGGTTATGGTCTGGGTAAGGCCAAAGAGGTGCCTGAGGCCATTCGTAAGGCAACCGAGCAAGCCCAAAAGCAGATGATCAAAGTAGAAATCAAAGATAGCCGTACGTTATACCATGAGATCGTAGGTCGTTTCGGTGCCGGTCGTGTGGTATTACGCCCTGCTTCTGCTGGTACGGGGATCATCGCTGGTGGTTCTATGCGTCCTATCTTTGAAGCTGTTGGGATCAGTGATGTGCTGGCCAAATCGACCGGTACCTCCAACCCCCACAACCTGATCAAAGCGACCTTCGCTGCATTGCAAAGCATCAACCCACCAAACCGGGTTGCAGCTAAGCGCGGCATGTCCACCAAAAACGTCCGCATCTGCGACTAATAGGAGGATAAAATGGCCGATATGATCAAAGTAAAGCTGGTACGGTCTCCCATTGGTCGTCCCGAGAAGCATAAGCGTATTGTGACTTCTTTGGGTTTGACCAAGATGAACCGTGTGAAGGAACTTCCCGACAACGACGCCATCCGTGGACAGATCAAAAAGATCAGCCACTTGGTGGCCGTGGTCGATTAAAAGGCGCGGGTAACGAACCATGAAATTGAACGAAATTCCCGCCGTACCCGGCAATGGTCAGAGCAAGAACCGTGTAGGTCGTGGTCCGGCCAGCGGTAACGGCAAAACTGCAGGTCGTGGTCACAAGGGTCAAAAAGCCCGTAGTGGCGGCTACCACAAAAGCGGTTTTGAGGGCGGTCAGATGCCCTTACAACGTCGTTTGCCAAAGCGTGGTTTTACGAACTTCACCCGTAAAGAGTATTCCATCGTTCAGGTGGAAGCTCTGGAGAAGTTCTTTGACGCTGGTAGCGAAGTGACTGCCGAGGCTCTGCGTGAGAAGGGTCTGCTGGGCAAAAAAGCCAAAAGCGGCATCAAGCTGCTGGCCAACGGTGAAATTACCAAGGCCATTACTGTCCATGTGGACAAGGCCTCTGCATCAGCCATCGCTAAGATGGAAGCTGCCGGTGGTAAAGTTGTGCTAGCCGAAGTGGCGACCCCTGAAGGGGAAGCTTAAGTCAGGCGTAGGTGAATAGGGAAGAGATTCCATATGGCTGCGACTCCCAACGAAGCCCCTTTGGCTGGTCTGGGTAATCTGGGTAAAATTCCCGAGCTGCGTAGACGCATTCTGTTTACGCTGGGCATGCTCATTGTGTACCGCATTGGTGCACATGTGCCGACCCCGGGAATTGATCCCCAGGCATTGGCAACCTTCTTTGAGCAACAGCAAGGCTCTTTGCTTGGAATGTTCAACATGTTCTCTGGTGGTGCACTGTCTCGTTTGACAGTTTTTGCACTAGGGATCATGCCGTACATCTCAGCTTCGATCATCATTCAGTTGATGACAGCTGTGTTCCCCAAGCTGGAGGCTATCAAAAAAGAGGGTGAATCGGGTCGTCGTAAGATTACCCAATACACCCGTTACGGTACCATCCTCCTGGCAGTCTTCCAGGGCTTTGGTATTGCTTACGGCTTAGAGTCCATGAAGGCTGGTGGACTCAACGTGGTAATTGATCCGGGTTGGGAGTTCCGTCTGATGACGGTATTAACCCTGACATCCGGAACCGCCTTCCTTATGTGGGTGGGTGAACAGATTACAGATCGTGGTATTGGTAATGGTATTTCCCTGATTATCTTCTCGGGTATCGTTGCCAACCTCCCTGTGGCTCTGTTCCAAACTTTGCAGCTGGCCCGTACAGGAGATCTGGCACCACTGTTTGTGTTGTTCTTGATCGCCATGGCCATTCTTGTGACCGCTTTCATTATCTTTATGGAGCGGGCGCAAAGGCGGATTACCATTCAGTACGCCAAGCGTCAGGTTAGTGGACGACGCATGGTGGGCGGTGAAAGTTCTCATCTTCCTTTGAAGGTGAATACGGCGGGTGTGATCCCTCCAATTTTCGCGAGCTCCATCATTCTGTTCCCTGTGACCATTGCCAATTTCATGCCCTGGGAAGGGTTTAGAGATTTTGCGGCAATGTTCTCACCAGGTCAGCTTGGCTACATGGTGTTTTATTCAGCAGCTATTTTGTTCTTCTGTTTCTTCTATACAGCGATTGTTTTCAATCCTGAAGAGACAGCAGACAACCTTCGTAAGTATGGTGGGTTTATTCCCGGTATTCGTCCCGGTAAACGGACTTCGGATTACCTGGATAAGATTTTAAGCCGTCTTACCTTGGTTGGGGCGCTCTACGTAACAGCAGTCTGTTTGTTGCCTGAGATCCTGATCGCTGAATACAACGTTCCGTTCTACTTTGGTGGTACATCCATGCTCATCGTTGTTGGTGTGACGATGGATACTACCTCACAGATTCAGTCCTTCCTGATCAGCCGTCAATATGAGGGTTTGATGAAGAAGGCAAAGATTAAAGGGCGCTAAGAGGGGCTGCTACAAGCTCTTCTCCCTAACGAAAATGTTGGAGTAGGAAAAATGAAAGTACGCGCCTCGGTTAAACCGATCTGTAAAGACTGCAAAGTGATCCGCCGCAACGGTAGCGTGCGTGTGATCTGCAAGAACCCCCGCCATAAGCAACGCCAGGGCTAAGCCCTAAGCGCTTATAAGCGGAAGAAAACACAAGGGTGGCGCACTGTTTTATGACAGTGCAGTGCCACACCTGAAAAATTCGATTGATAAGTTGGAACAGTTTGTGTATAGTTCCCGTCTTTTCGTCGAGTATTATTAGAGATTCGAACTGGCCGGAGGAGTGTCTAGTGGCCCGTATTGCTGGTGTTAACATACCTGTTAACAAGCGCGTTGAAATCGCGCTCACATACATCTACGGCATCGGTCGTGACGGCGCCAAGCGGATCGCCCAAGAGGCGGGCATTGAGTCCCAGGTTCGCGTGTCCGATCTAACCGATGCTGAAGTTGCGCGTTTGCGCGACATCATCGACAACAACCACACGGTTGAAGGTGACCTGCGCCGTCAGATTGCCATGAATGTCAAGCGTCTGATGGACCTAGGTTGCTATCGTGGTTTGCGCCATCGTCGGGGTCTTCCCTGTCGCGGTCAGCGTACCCATACGAATGCACGTACCCGTAAGGGTCCACGTAAGCCCATCGCGGGCAAGAAGAAATAAGCTGAGGTAGAGTCATGGCCAAGGCCCAAAAGGGTGCCCGCACCAAGAAGAAAGAGCGTAAGAATATTGCCAGCGGTATCGCACATATTCGCTCTACATTTAACAACACATTGATCACCATTACCGATACCCACGGAAACGCTGTTTCCTGGGGAAGCGCCGGTGCACAGGGTTTTAAGGGCTCACGTAAGTCCACCCCGTTTGCTGCACAGATGGCTGCTGAAAATGCCGGTAAGAAAGCCATGGATCATGGGATGCGTAACCTGGAAGTGCGTCTGAAGGGTCCCGGAAGCGGTCGTGAATCGGCCCTGCGTGCCCTGGCCTCCATCGGTTTCAACATTTCCCATGTACAGGATGTGACGCCCATCCCCCACAACGGTTGCCGCCCTCCTAAGCGGCGTCGTGTGTGATCGGTCACTCTCTGTAAGGAGCATCTGAAAAAATGGCTCGTTATCTTGGTTCCAAGTGTCGCCTTTGCCGTCGTGAAGCCACCAAGCTCTTCTTGAAGGGTGAAAAGTGCTATAGCGATAAATGTGCGATTGAACGTCGTAACTATGTACCCGGTCAGCATGGCCAGCGCCGCCGTAAAGTCTCTGACTACGGCTTGCATCTGCGTGAAAAGCAGAAGGTAAAGCGCAGTTATGGTCTGCTAGAGCGCCAGTTCCGTACGCTTTACAAAAAAGCAGAGCGTATGAAGGGTGTGACCGGCGAAAACCTGCTGCAACTGTTGGAGCGTCGTCTGGACAATGTGGTTTACCGCCTTGGCCTGGCCGCTTCACGTACCGAAGCTCGTCAAATCATCAGCCACAAGACTTTGTTGGTTAATGGCAAGATGGTCAACGTAGCTTCTTACCTGTGCAAGCCCGGTGATGTGGTTGCTGTACGTGAGAAATCACGTGAACAGCTGCGCATTAAAGGTGCTGTAACGAGCGCAATGCAACGCGGTCTGCCCAATTGGGTTGAACTGGATGCCGATAAGCTGACTGGCACCTTCCGTAGCATTCCGGAACGCTCCGATCTGCCTGCTGAGTTCAACGAGAATCTGATCGTCGAGTTGTACTCCAAATAAACCCTGAAGTGGTCTAAACCAAGACAGGTGCGCGCATGTACAGGAACTGGACTGAGCTGATCAAGCCTCACACCATTGAACTGGGTGGGGATGAAACTGAAATCCAGCGTAAGGCAACTTTGGTTGCTGAACCGCTTGAGCGTGGTTTTGGTGCGACTTTAGGTAACGCGTTGCGTCGGGTGTTGCTCTCCTCATTGCAGGGAGCATCGGTTACAACCGTACGTATTGAGGGTGTGCTGCATGAGTTTTCCAGCGTTCCCGGTGTTATCGAAGATGTCACCGACATCATTTTGAACATCAAAGGGCTTGCGATCCGTATGGAAAGCACCGGCGTTAAGGTCATCCGTCTCCATGTGGAGAAGGAAGGTCCTGTAACGGCGGGGATGATTGAATGTGAGACAGGTGTTGAGATCCTCAACCCTGATCACCATATCGCCACCCTGAATAAGAGTGGTGTACTGGACATTACCATGACGGTTACGACCGGTAAGGGCTATGTTCGTGCACAACTCAACCGTGATGATGAGAATTACACCATTGGTGATATTCCCATCGATGCCAGCTATAATCCGGTCAAAAAAGTTGCCTATCGGGTTGAAAATGCCCGTGTTGGTCAGCAAACGGACTATGACAAGCTAATCATGGATATCGAAACCAACGGCGTGGTCACCCCTGAGGATGCCCTAGCGCTGGCGGCAAAGATTCTCCAAGATCAGCTGAATCCTTTCATCAACTTTGATGATGTGCCTATGGCCCATGATCAGGAAGAGGAGGATAAGCCACAGTGGAATCCCAACCTGTTCCGTAAGGTTGACGAGCTGGAGCTGTCAGTCCGTAGTGCCAATTGCCTTAAGAACGATGATATCGTTTATATTGGTGACCTGGTGCAAAAGACCGAATCAGAAATGCTCAAAACCCCTAACTTTGGTCGTAAGTCGCTGAACGAGATCAAAGAGGTTCTGGATGAGATGGGGCTGTCCTTGGGTATGACTCTGGAAGCTTGGCCCCCTGAGAACATCGAAGAGCTGTCCAAGCAGTTCGAAGAAGAAAACTTTTAAGGTAGCACGCCATGAGACATAAAAAACGTGGTCGTAAGCTGAATCGCGATTCTTCACATCGTAAAGCGATGTTTAAGAACATGCTTGTCAGCCTGATTAAACACGAGCGCCTCGAAACCACTGTACCTCGCGCCAAGGAACTACGTCCCATGGCGGATAAGGTGATCACCCTGGGCAAGCGTGGCGATCTGCACGCACGGCGTCAGGCACTGACCATCCTCAATGGGGACAAAGAGGTGGTTAATAAGTTGTTCACAGATATTGCTGAGCGTAATAAGAGTCGTGAAGGTGGGTATACCCGCATTCTGAAGACTCGTTTTCGCTATGGCGATTGTGCCCCTATGAGCTTTATTGAACTGGTAGAGCGCGTAGATGCACCAGCTGAAGCTGCTGAATAAGCACTTTTAGTTGAAGAAAATTAAAAAAGGCTGAGATGCTTAATGCATCTCAGCCTTTTTTTGTGTCTACTAGGTGTACAAATCATAGGAGGAGAAGGTCATGGAAAAAGTCGTTCTACTTACAGATTTTGGCACCAAGGATCCCTATGTTGGCCAAGTTAAAGGCCGGCTCGGTCATTATGATGGCCTGTTAAACTGCATCGATTTTTATCATGAAGTGCCTGATTACCTGCCAACATCGGGTGCTTGGTTGATAGAACGGTGCCAACACCATTTTCCACCCGACAGTCATTGGCTCTGTGTGGTGGACCCTGGCGTGGGGAGTGAACGACGGGGGATTGCTGTAATTGTGGGGGATCGTCTGTTTGTAGGGCCTGATAATGGCTTGTTGTGTTGGGCCCTAACTCAGGATAATGCAGAAGTCAGGGCTATTGGCGAACAGTGGCAACAACAAGCAGCCTCGACCTTCCATGGACGTGATATTTTTGCGCCTGTCTTAGTAGACTGGATGACCCATAAAGATGCAGATAGAATTGGACCTAAGGTTGAAGATCCGATTTCTTTATCGGATGAGAACTATCGCATGCAAATCACAGGGGGTATGCAGGTGCAAATCCCCCATATAGATCACTTTGGCAACATCATTACGGCCTTAGATGGTTCTTGGCAAGGGGTAGGGCAGGGAAGTGCCTGGGTGCTTAAACAAACCATCAATAAATGGGTGAAAACCTTTTCAGATCTCCAAGTTGGAGAGTTGGGATTGTTGGTTGGTGGCTTTGGTACCGTTGAAATAGTCTGTAATCAGGGGAGTGCTGCAGAGCGACTAAACATCAATTGTGGCGATTGGGTGGATTTTTTTGAAAAAAGCGTTGACGATAAAAAAAGTGGCTGATATATTCTCCCAACTTTCCAAGTGATCCCCAGTAGCTCAGTTGGTAGAGCAGATGACTGTTAATCATCTTGTCGGTGGTTCGAGTCCGCCCTGGGGAGCCAATAAGTGATCAAAGGGACCTGTTTCTGACAGGTCCCTTTTTTCTTGCCTGCTTTCTGTGATATTCTAATATAAGTAAATACTAATAAACGCTGGTGATGAGTGCTATTCATCATTGTTTATGCACCCAACGCTTTTTTTATGCGGTTTGTGTGTCGTTAAGAAAGTCATGTAAATCATTCGTGAATTCCGCGTAAAAACTGACCGCACAGCACAATATAAGCACTTTATATGCATAACCATTCAGGCAACTTTTCACTATTTTTTTAGATATCAAGAATTGGGTTCCCTAATAGAACAACGATAAGCCGCTCTAACGCTTAGGGAGCCATGACTTTAAGAGCGGTTGGCTCACCACCGACTGGAAGGGTGAATGGATGTACACACGTACAGGCAGAATGGTTTTGGCACTGGTTGCCACCATGGTGCTGGGGATATGGAGTATGCCACTCCATGCCGAGGTAAGCACCTCTGGCAAGCTCAGCAGTAAGTCTACGGCTGATCATAGTAAATTTAAGCAGCTGCAGGGTCCTTTTGATTCAGGCCCGGCGGTAACCAAAGCTTGTCTGAGCTGCCATACAGAGGCGGCTAAGCAGGTGATGAAGACAAAGCATTGGACATGGGAAAGTAAACAGAGTGATACGGGCCAAATGCTGGGTAAAAAGCATGTGGTCAATAGTTTTTGTGGTACACCCAAGAGTAACTGGGAAGCCTGCACCGCGTGTCATGTCGGATATGGGTGGGAAGATAATAGCTTTGATTTTAATAAACAGGAAAATGTGGATTGTTTAACCTGTCATGATCAATCAGAGCAGTATGAAAAAGCAGTTGGTGGTGCGGGTCATCCCAAAGGCTATGAAGCGCCCAAGCAAAAAAAATATCTGGACGATCATGCCAAAAGCCCACGTCAAGCCGTAGATCTGGTCGATGCCGCCCAAAGTGTGGGTCTACCAACCCGTCGTAACTGTGGTAGCTGCCACTTTGTGGGTGGTGGGGATGATGGGGTAAAGCATGGTGATATGGATACCTCTCTGGTTGAACCAGACGAGTTTCTTGATATCCATATGGATGTGAACGGCAATAACTTTAGCTGCACAGCTTGTCACCGGACCCATGGTCATAAAATTCCTGGTAGTCGCTACAAGCCTACGGCTAAAGATACCCAAGGCATTGAAGCGCCCAGTGATGCGACATCCCGTGCTTCTTGTGAGTCATGCCATGGTACAGAGGTTAAAGGGCATAGTGCCAAGCTTAACCAGCATGTTGATAAGATCGCCTGTCAGACCTGTCATATTCCTATTATTGCCCGTGGTGGGGTGAAGACCAAAACGGTTTGGGATTGGTCCACGGCTGGCAATATGGACAAAAATGGTAAGCCCATTACGGAACGTAATGAAGATGGTGATGTGACATACAGTGCCAAGAAGGGTCACTTTGAGTGGGAGGAGGAGCTTCTTCCAGAGTATCGCTGGTTTGATGGCCAAGTAAAATACACTTTGTTTGGCGAAAAGATTGATGACAGCAAGCCTGTACCCATCAATGGTATTCAAGGCTCTTACGAAGATGGCAAATCTCGGATCTGGCCTTTCAAGATCATGAAGGGCAAACAGGTCTATGATCCCATTAATAAGCATCTATTGGTGATGCATACCTATGGTGATGATGATACGGCCTTCTGGAAAAACTTTGACTGGAAGAAGTCACTGGAAGCTGGCGCCAAGGAACCTGGCGCACCGGCCTTTAGTGGACAGCACGCTTTTGTCAGCACAGAAATGTATTGGCCGATCACACATATGGTTGCTTCGGCTGACGATGCACTGACCTGTAAAGATTGCCATGCAGAAAATGGGCGTCTGGCTGAGTTGACCGATTTCTACCTGCCCGGACGCGACAAAATGGCCGTGCTGGATGGTATTGGTTGGTTTGCGGTGATTATGACCTCACTGGGTGTAACAGGACATGGTTCACTTAGGATCTATTGGCATTACCGTCGTCGCCGTGAAGAAAAAGCAAACAGCAATGGGGAGGAAAGCTAATGGAACGCCATATGGTTTATAGCCTCTTTGAGCGTCTGTGGCACTGGACCCAGGCTTTTTTGGTCATCACCTTGTTGATCACCGGCTTTGAAATTCATGGTATGTACGACAATCTGGGTTACGCCATTGCCACGGATCTGCATGGTGATCTGGCTTGGGCGCTTATCGGCTTGTGGATTCTGGCTATTTTCTGGCATTTCACCACAGGTGAGTGGAAGCACTATATCCCCACCACCAAGAAGCTGTTGGATGTCATGATGTACTATGGTGGGGGTATTTTTGAGGGTAAAGATCACCCTTATAAAAAAGATATCCACGCCAAACACAATCCGTTACAGCGTCTGGCTTACCTGGGTCTTAAACTGGGGATCTCCCCTGTTATCTGGATCTCAGGTCTGCTCTACATGTTCTACAACGATTGGCAGGCCCTTGGTCTGGAAGGTATGTTGACGTTGGAGTATGTGGCGTTGGCTCATACTGCTGCCGCATTTGCCATGCTGGTTTTCTTAATTGGGCATGTCTATATGGCCTTCACCTGTCGTCCTGTTTATGCGCATTTAAAAGCGATGATCACCGGGTATGATGATCACTAGGACTTAGGGTAGATCGCTGCAAGTAAAGCCCGGCAGGCTTTGTCTGCCGGGCTTTTTGTCTATGGGGTTCTCGTTTTGTAGCGTTCGGTTTAGCCGCCCGGTAAGGCAAGAGGCTATGAGTACTCCAGCAAGGGTGTAAAGCTGAGCATCAAGTTTATGCTTTAAGAGTTGATTCTGTATGAGATTAGGGTGTCTGTATGAGCACAGAAGTCTGTCTCATAGATAGTTGCGCGGTATGGGAGGCAAGCCAGCGATTTAAGCCTCGTCCTGTGCGCATTATTTGACACACGATAGGCTCATGACGATTGATGGTGGCCTGACGTAAGAATGTTTATTAAAATACAATAAAAAGCTTAGAGAAGTGATGGCTCTATTGCTATAACGTAAAAAGGTTATTAAAAGTCAATCATAGGTGGTTTTATGTCTGGTCACGATGAGATTGAATGGTTTTTCCCCGCGATTGTTTTGCTGCCTCAGTTAGGTGCGCAGGCCGAGTGTTGTCACAGCCACTTTGGGGGATACCCCAGATTGCCTGCATCCATGCCGTGGCCTGTGGATACTCAAGGTCAGGCTATGCACTTTATGGCACAGATCACCTGCTCAGAGCTGCCTAGAACCATAGCCTACCAGGGGGGGCATATTCCCATAGAGCAACTGCCCGAACGAGGCACGATCTTTGTGTTTATCTCTGCGGCTACAGACGATCTTTGGGAAAACTCAGTGGGCTACCACCATGTCTGTTATACCGAAGAGGATGTTTCGACACATCCTCTTCGGTATCCTCCCTCCAATATACCGGTTTTGGGTGAGGAGTCCCTGTTGGGTGAAAGTTATTCCCTGTTTCATTATTACTGTGATTATGATCAACCGCGCATCCCCCAGATGCATCGTTTTCCTCGCACTCCTTTTGTCGGCCAAGCCTATGTGTCGCGCCATACGATCAACCAGCAGGTGCGCGATCTGTTGCATGCAGATGATCAGGGGGATGGGCCTGCTCGACAGCAAGCGCTGGCCAAGGTCGCACACTCCCATGCGCTGGAGAGCTTTATGCCCAACGTTGAGGATGAGGGCTTATACCTTACCTCTCTGTATGCGCCTTGGATGGTCTATGCGGCGCAATACAAAAAGGAGCAGGCTGCTACACGCCTAACCCCGACCCCGCCCATACCGTTGCCGGAGAGCTTTCCTTGGATGTGGGGGGTGGCTGGTGTATTGGCTCAACAGATATGGAGAGATTTTGTACGGGTGCTGCCCAACTGCAACAGTCGCTATTTTTCCAAAGGAGAGTTGACGGTGGGGTGGCCCTACTGCCTAGCCTACAACCATTTGGAAAAAGCGCGTGATTGGATGAACCAAACCATCGAACATGGTCTGTTTACCGCTATGGATGCTCACCAAGCTCAGGCCTTTAGAGACTGGTTGACGGAGATGGATGCGCTCAAAAAGGATCTGCCAGAAAATGTCTTTGATTTAAGCGGGGCACAGCAACAGAAATTGATGCATCAGCTGATACCACCAAAACCCTGTAAGACGAAAGGGGCGCGCTTTAGGCGTGCTTTGCGTCGGGTCCTCTTTGGTGAAGAACGGCGGTTTATCATGGGAGACCATTTTAACTGTTCTAGTGCAGAGGTTGCGTTTAATGGTTTGGCCTATGAGCTGCAGAGTTTGTTTCTCTATATATGGCCGTATCTTGCCGAAGATTTTGAGAAATATGGTGTGCCCAAGCAATTTGTGAATCGGCTTGCCCCACTTTTTGCAGCCGATGCAAACGGTGGAGGTTTACAGCAAATGCTCGGTGTTCCCTATGATGTTCAACCCTCATCCCGAAAAGCTGATGAGGTGTTGCTTTTGCAGCTGGATAGTAGCCGTAGTTTGGGTTTGATGATTGGAGATGTGGGTAACCTGCATCTCTTTATCCGCGCCACCGATCTAAAAAACCGTAATTTTACACGCACGCGTTTAGAGATGGCTTCCCACTAACCACACATCTGGGGCTTAAGCATGGGCCCGTTGTATAATCTTGCCATTTTTCATCACCACGACCTCACCACGGACCAGGGGCTCCCAGGTTTCATCGGTCAATGGTACGCTGGCGATTAAGGCCGCATGCTGCATCTCGCCATCGGGCTGGGCGGTTTGCATACGAATGCCGGTAATGGGGCGGGGGCGTTTGCTCACGTTGGGGTGGCAGCTGCGGCAGACGGTATAAAGACCAGGCGCACGGATAACACCATCACTGTCTTGACGGCGTACATGACCGTGGGCAAACATATATTCACCATCGCTGTAGAGAAAGTTAGCTTGAACTTCAGGGTGTAAGCGATCTAAACGGCGGGCGAACTTTAAAATAACATCCAGGCGTTGCTCTAAGGAGGGGGCTTTAGGGTCCATCCAGGGTTCGGTCAGGCACTCCATTAACAGACAAAAAGCGTGCTCTGAGTCTGTGGTGCCAATAGGGCGGAACATGCCCAGGCGATAATCCGGGTGGTTCTGAATATTTTGTAGCTCACCATTATGGGCAAAAATGTGTAAGCGTCCGCCCAGTTCCCGCCGGAAAGGGTGGGTGTTCTTAAGGCAGATCTCCCCTTGGGTGGCTTTGCGAATGTGCGAGAGAATAAGATCACTCTGAAAGGAGTTCTTCTCAATATACTTAACCAGTTTACTCTCAGAGGCTGGTTCCGGCGCGCGCATGATCAGGGCGTCATAGTCTTCATAAAAGGCAATCCCCCAGCCATCCTTATGGGGGCCGTCCAAGCCACCATGACGGGCAAACTCCTCCAACGAGAAGTTTATGGTTGCCGCCAATCGGCTGGTCATACCAAACAGTTCACACATTCCTAAGCTCCAACCTGCTCCGGTGTAGAAAGATACCCTAAAGCGTTTGTCATGGGGTATGCAAGGCCATTGTCTATACCCTTTTGCGATGAGATACAAACCGAAAAAAAAAGATGGAACCATAAGAGAAACTTTCCCCCTTTTTTTTAGGTAATGGGTAAGATGAGTAGGTTTGTTCCTTTTGGTGGGTACAATATGAGGGGGAAGTGTATGGATCCTGCGGTTATAGAGCAGAAACTTCAAGCGCTTAAGCGGCTAAACCTATCTGAGCCCGTTCGGGTTATGAACCTGTGTGGTGGCTTTGCCCGGTTTTGGGCTGAGAGTGACTGGTACCAAGCTTTAAGCGATGTTGTCCGTATTATGCCAGGTCCTGGCTGCCCTGTGTGCATCTGTCCAGAGGCAGAAATTCGTGCAGCCATGCACTTAGCCGTACGTGAAAAGGTTATTTTGGCAGCATTTGGGGATATGTTATCTGTTCCCATCTCCTATGGTGCCGCAGGATATGCCACGTTGGATGGTGTACGTCATGATGGTGCAGATGTGGTGGCGGTGGCCAATCCGCAGGAGGCTGTCGCGCTGGCGGAACAGAACCCGCATCGCGAGGTGGTCTTTTTTGCCAGTGGTTTTGAGACCGTATCGGCACCCTTAGCCGCCCAATTTCTAAGTGGTGCGCCCGATAATTTCTCCATTTTAAATGCGTTACGGTTAAGCTGGCCTGCTGTGGATCGTATGTTATCCACCCAGGGTGAGCGTCCCTTTAATGCCATTATTGCCCCAGGCCATGTTGCCGCCATTGTGGGTTCTGAGTGCTGGCGTTTTGCCGTAACCCAATATGGTGTGCCTGTCTCGATTAGTGGTTTTTCTGACGATAGTTTTTTGGCGTCGTTGGATGCTGTTGTACGGCAGGTGGCGACGAGCAAGCCCAAGTTGGATATTCAGGATCATCATCGTATTAAACCCAAGGGAAACACCTACGCCTTAACCTGCTTAAATAATGTTTTTGATGTAAGTAGTGTACATTGGCGAGGGATCGGTAAAGTGCCCGACTCTGGTTATGCCTTGCATGAGCCCTGGCAGAACCGCGATGTAAGAAACCGCTTTAAAAGTTTGGCGACCTTTATGCCTGAAAGCGGCGATATGCCCCATGACTGCCTGTGTGCTTCCATTGTCATGGGTAAAAATGCCCCCCACGACTGCCTGCGTTATGCTCAGGATTGCCAGCCCGATAGCCCTGTTGGGCCCTGTATGGCTTCCGTCGATGGTGCTTGTCGAATTATGTGGGAGCGCCAGCACCCCGAGATAGTGTAGGTGCGCTAAAAAGCTGGATCCCGCCCTAGGGATCCAGCGATGTTTGACATTTTGGGCCATGACGGCCTTCTATTATTGTGCAGAGCCCTCTTTTTTTGTCCATCCCCTGAGCAAACAAGACCCTCAGTACCAGCATTTGCTGGGGAGATGCCAGACAGCGCATGGCGTCAACTCCCTTGAACAGCCTGTGAGAGCGATATCCGGTTTTAACCGATCAGACGAGGCGTAAACCTGTGCCGATGGTTTAAGCCAACCCATTGAGATGCGATAAAGGCAGGGTTGAGGAGGGGTTTTATCGCCTGATCAGTTGGCTGTTCGCGGTGCTGATATCGGTCTATTGGAATATGCTTAAATTCTAAAAAAATCATAAGCTTTTATCAGTATGATCTGGCTGTGAAGGTTGGATGAATTCCCCTCGATTTTTACCGATTTTACTCGACCTACCCCCTGCCGCCAGCCGATAATAGAACTAGGCCCCCATTTGATAAGAAAACCCGGTTCAGGGGGCCGTTGAGGGGAGGATGGCATGGAAACCTTCATGTTGGATCGGCAGGATCTCCCGAGCTTTCTTGCTGCCTGTGAAAAACACCGTCGTGTGCATGTTCCTGTAGAAGAAGCCCCGGATCATTTTATTTTTAAACCCCTGGCTGAGGCCACAGATCAACCGGTGGCTTTGCACTACTTACGCACCGCGCTGCCCCCTAAGAAATACTTTTTTCCCGCAGAGGAGGTGCTCTACCGGTTTGATGCCGATGGCTACCACCCTCAGCAGCCAGACCTGCCGCCGATGATTCTGTTTGGTCTGCACCCCTGTGATCTGCATGGGCTAGATGTGTTGGATCATTTTTTTAGCCGTGACTACCCAGATCGTACCTACCATAGCCGTCGGCAGCAGGCGTGGCTGATTGGCTTGGGTTGCATGCCAGATGAACACTGTTTTTGCCAATCTCAAGGTACAGAACATGTTGATGGCTTGTATGATCTGTTTTTGTGGGATCTGGGGCCACAATTTTATGTCATGGTCCGAACTGAAGCGGGGCATGACATGCTGCATATGGCGCGGGCGCTTTTTAAACCCGTCAGCCAAGCCAACCAACAGGCCTATTTGGCCTTGCTTAAAAAACGACGTCAGGCTTTTACCCTGCATATGCCGGTGGCGGACCTTCCTCAGGTTTTAGAGGTTAAGCAGGATTGTGCGGTGTGGGATAAAATCGGTGAAACCTGCTTTACTTGTGGTGCCTGCTCGATGGTCTGTCCGACATGTACCTGCTATGACATGCTAGACCGTATGGATTTGTCCGGTCAGTGTGGTGAACGCTGCCGAAAATGGTCCTCCTGTCTGTTCCGTGACTTTGATCGTGGGGCAGGGGACCATCACTTCCGGCGTGATCGGGGCGATCGGGTTAAAAACCGCTACTATCATAAAGAACATGGGTATGTGAATGGTTTTGGTAAACCCAGTTGTACCGGCTGTGGGCGCTGTATCACCGCCTGTCCCGCCGGTATTGATGTGATTTCTGTCTTTACCAAGGTGCGCCGTGCCTGTGGTGGTGAAGAGGAGGTGGTCTCATGAATGATCCGCTACAACCCCTGACCGCCATGTTGGTCTCCCGAGAACTGTTGACCGAAGATACTGCCCTGTTTCAACTGGCACTGGCCGATAGCCGGGGGGTTGGCCCGAATGGTATGAACCATAAGCCGGGGCAGTTTGTCATGCTCTCTGTACTGGGGGCGGGTGAAGCCCCGTTTTCTATCTGCCATGCTGCTTCTGACGTGCCCATTTTACAGTTATGTATTCGGCGGGTTGGTCGCTTGACGGAGCGTCTGTTTGAGCTACCCACGGGCAGTAAGCTTGGCTTGAGGGGGCCTTATGGAAATGGTTTTCCCTTAGAGCGTATGGTGGGGCAGGAGCTGTTGTTGGTGGCAGGTGGTTTGGGGATGGCACCCTTGCGCAGTGTCTTGCAAGCGGTCATGGCCCAGCGAGATCGCTACCGGCGGGTGGTGTTGGCCTACGGCTTTCGCCATAAAGATGAAATGTTATTTGGCCCAGAGCTGATTGCGTTGGGTGAGACAGGTCATTTGGAGCTGCATTTTGCTGTGGATCACCCCATGGCAGACCAGCCCTTTACCGCCATGCATGGTCATGTGGGGCAGTTGGTTGAAAGCCTAACGTTGGATGCCGCTGAGACCACCGTTGCACTGTGTGGTCCCCCCGTTATGTACAAAGGTACGGCACAGATGCTGCGGGAAAAAGGGGTCTGGCCGCAAAAAACCTTTATGACCTTTGAACGGCGTATGTCCTGTGGCATTGGTCAATGTGGGCACTGCACCATTGGATATCGGTACAGCTGTAAGGATGGACCGGTCTTTAGTGCCTGGGAGGCGCGTGGATTGCGGGAAGCATGGGAACAGGAGGCCTACAATGATGCCAGCCAGTGAACGATTAAAGGTAGGGATCTTCTCCTTTACCGGTTGTGCCGGTGATCAGTTGGCCATTCTTAATGATACGGATGTGCTGTTGGCTTTGGCTGGTCGTGTTGATATTTGCTCCTTTATCATGGCCAGCTCTCAAACCTGTGGTGAGGATGAGCCGTTGGATCTGGCCATTGTTGAAGGTTCGATCTGCTCAGAAAAAGAGGTGGAAGCCTTAAAAAAACTGCGGGCACGTTCCAAAAAATTGATGGCCCTTGGTACCTGTGCCGTCTGGGGCGGGCTGCCTGCCATGAATGCCCGGACCATACCGATCCATGAACTTAAGCAAGAGGTGTATGGGGACAGTACGGTTTTTCCCGATGCCCGTGAAGCCGAGCCGCTCTCCCACTTTGTGGAGGTCGATTACGCGGTGACCGGCTGTCCGATTGAGATGGATGAGTTTACCCACGTGATGGCGGCGATCCTTAATGGTGTGCAGCCGTTCCGGCAGGATGCCTCCGTCTGTTCTGAATGCCGAATTGCAGAAAACCAATGTCTGGTGCAGGCCAAACAACAGGTCTGTTGTGGGCCTATTACACTGGCCGGTTGCAAAGCGCGCTGCATTCACTTTGGTCAACCCTGCTATGGCTGCCGGGGGCCGGTAGAAGATCCGGCGTATGGGGCAACCACACAACTGTTTAGTGAACATGGGCTGGATAAAGGGGCTGTTATTGAACAGATCCGCCGTTTTACAGCGCCAGCCTGGGTGGAGAATCGATTAATCCCCCATTTTCAAGATCCACAACATATGGGGCTTGGCCAAAAGCCGGAGGGGGAGAGATCATGAATAGGGAAACCATTACCATTGATCATCTGTACCGGGTTGAGGGCCATGGTGGGATTACCGTTGCGGTGGATGAGACGGGTATTCAATCTTGCCAAATGGAGATCTTTGAAGGGGCCCGTTTTTATGAGGTGCTCTTAAAAGGCAAACTGGCTAAAGATGCGCCGGGTATTGTCTGCCGTGTCTGCTCCATCTGCTCGGCGGGGCATACGCTTGGTAGTGTGATGGCGTTGGAAAATGCGCTGGGTATCTCTGTTAGTCAGGGGGTGGCGCAGTTCCGTGCGTTGCTCAACTTGGGGCAGTTTATTGAGAGCCATGCGCTGCATCTCTTTGCGCTGGCGGCACCGGATTATCTGGGGGACGCCTCCATCCTTGATATGGCGGCGCGGTTTCCCGAGCAGGTACATAAAGGGTTAGAGATCAAACGGGTTGGTAATTTAATCCAGGAAGTGGTTGGTGGGCGGGCTATCCACCCCGTCAATATTGTGGTGGGTGGTTTGGGGCGGCGTCCCGCTAAACAGGCCATGCAGGCTCTGCATGCCTCTGTACAGAATGCTTTGGATCTGGCTCTCTCCCTGCAAGGATTTATCGCCTCGTTGGAAAATCCCTCTATGGGATTGCAACCCCCCATTTTGGTGGCATTACGTCCCGATGGCGACCATTACGCGTTGCAAGGTTCCCATCTGGCGGCCACCGGTCATGCTGATATCCCCGTAGAGCAGTTCTACGCGCGGGTGAATGAAAAGGTTGTCCGTCACTCTACAGCCAAACAGTCCACCTATGCCAAGCAGCCTTTTATGGTGGGGGCTTTAGCTCGGGTGGTGCATAACGGTGAGCGTTTAAAAGGTGAAGCCGCCAAGTTGCGGGATGCTCTACTCCCTGTTGATGTCTCGACACTGCATAATAATGCCGCCCAGTTTATTGAGTTGATTTGGGCTCTGGAAGAGGCTGTGGTGTTGACCGAGCAGCTGCAGGATGGTCCTGAACTGACGGCGCCCATGACCGCACTTGGGTTTGAAGGGGAGCAGACAGGTCTGTCTGCTCTGGAGGTGCCTAGGGGCACGCTCTATCACCTTTATGGTGTGGATGGCGATGGGGTTTTGACCCAAGCGGATATTATTACACCGACAGCACAAAATCTGGCCCATGTCGAGCGGGACTTCGCCCATGGGGTTGGGCATTGGCTGGCCCAAGCCCAGCGACAGCAAGAGACGCTACGCCTACACTTGGAGATGATCGCCCGTGCCTATGATCCTTGTATCTCCTGTTCCACACATTTGGTCGATCTAACGGTGCACACATGACCCTGTTCCGACCGGACCCAGCCCGTTTACGCCACCCGGTTGGGGTGGTGGGGTTGGGGAATCCATTGATGGGGGATGATGGGGTTGGGCCGTGGGTTGTGGCACAGTTGCACAAACGCCACCCAAGCCGCTGGGTCTTAGATCTTGGCTCAGATCTGCTGGGTCTCTCCAGTCATGGTCCATACCCCAAAACCCTCTTGGTGGTGGATGCCGCCCGCACCGGGCAGGTGGAGGTTGGGGCTTGGCAGGCTTTGACTTTGGAACAGGTCAAGCCCATGGGGGGACTTAGGTCATCTCATCAGCTCTCTGCTGTGGATGCACTAGCCCTGGAACAGCAGCGGGCACCGGGCAGTTGGGTGGGGGTGACGCTCTATTGGCTGTTGCTGGAGGTAGATGCCATCGAGATAGGGCAAGGTTTAACCCCGGCTGTGGAAAAAGGTGCACAGAGCTTGCTGAGCTGGTTGGATCAGGCGCTGATGGGTAAAAAACAGCTCAACCAATAAAAAGCCCCGCCTGTCATGGGGACCATGTGCAGACGGGGCAATCGGGAATCGTACGACACCTGCCGTACTGATAATGGGACTGATTTAGTTTTGTTTGGTTCACTCAAGCGTTCACTTTATCTTCCGTAGATGTTTCTTCCCCTGTTTGCGCTGAAAAAGCTTATCTCACACGACGTGATCAGGCTATGGTAGCGTTTTTCCCTGATCTCTCTCTTTAGGTAAAACCATGGTGGATACCGCACTTTTTTATCAAAACCTCATTCCTTTACAGGGTTTTCGGCAAATCACTCAGGGGGAAGGGTTTACGCGCTTGCCCGATGACTGGCACATCGCGGTCAGTGATGTACAAAACTCTACAGGGGCCATTGAGGGTGGGCGCTATAAAGAGGTGAATATCTCTGGTGCCATGGCGATTATCGCCTTGCTTAATCTGGCTGGGGAGGAGGAGTTGCCCTTTGTCTTCGGGGGGGATGGCGCATCTATTTTGATCCCGCCCCATCTGCTGGATCAGGCCTCCTCGGTATTGGCTGAAACCGCCAGTAAGGTGTTGGAAGCTTATGGATTGGTGCTCAGGGTGGGGGTGGTCCCTATGCATCAGGTCACTGCGGCAGGGGAGCAGGTGGCATTGGCCAAAGTTTTGGTGGGGGAGGGGTACCATCAAGCGGTTTTTCGTGGGGGAGGTATGGCCTATGCTGAAGATCTGGTCAAGGATCCGGTGGCGGGTAAGCCTTATCGGCTGCCCGAGGTAACGCCCGCCCAGCAGGCCAACTATGATGGGTTGGAGTGCCGCTGGCAGGACATCCCTAGCCCCCAGGGGGAGACCGTTAGTCTGCTGGTTAAAGTGACCACGACTGAGCTGGAAGCCGGTATGCTGCACTATGGGGAGGTGTTGGATATGATCAACCAAACCTATGGGCAGGAGACCGAGCGCCACCCCATTTCATTGGCGGGGTTGAATCTCTCTTTCTCTAAGCAGCGTCTACAGCAGGAATCCAAACTCTTTGCTCCGGGTAGTCTTTGGGCTCAAAAATTTTACCGCTTGAAGCTCAGGGTGAGTAATGCCCTGGGTGTGTTGTTGATGGACCTTAACCCCTTTTTAAAGAGCCCGTGGCGGAGATACCGGCAACGAACGGTGCAGGGGTGTGACTATCAAAAGTTTGATGGCATGTTGCGCATGGTGGTTTCGGGGCGCACCAAGCAGCGTAAAAAGCTGGAAGCCTGGCTGCAGCAGGAGCAGGATAAAGGGCGGCTTGTCTATGGGTTGCATGTATCCGACCGAGCTTTAATGACCTGCCTTATCTTTCAAAGGCATGGGCGGCATGTGCATTTTGTGGATGGCGCCGATGGTGGCTATGCTTTGGCCGCCAAGTCACTGAAGGCTCAGTTGAAGCTAGGTTAAACCTATCTATTTGTTTCACTGCATATCTATGGTTCTAACCTGTGGCGTTAGATGGTATAGTGGCAGGCTGTTTTATAAATTCCGTTGGTTTGATCTGGACCCTCTGTCTGGATCTTGGGCGTAGAGCACATCATGATCACAATGACACTTTTGGGGGGGCTGATTTTGGCCGCCCTTTTGATCACGCATGGGGTTGGGGCTTGGTTTTCCCACCTTAACCATCAGCGCTGGTTTCAGCCACTACCACGTTCATTGGCGGATATGCGCGATGATGATCAGCAGCAGTTGGCGGTTCGGTACCATAGTGAGCGTTATCGGTTAGAGCGTATCTCTGGGGGTGTTGAGTTGCTGGCCATGGTGCTGTTTTGGTTGCTGGGGGGCTTTGCGTGGCTACAGCAGTGGAGCACAGGGTTTGGGTTTAACCCTATTTGGACCGGGCTGATTTTTATTGGCACATTGCTGCTGTTAAGTTCGGTGATGGGGTTGCCTTTTAATCTCTATGCGACCTTCTCCATTGAAAATCGCTACGGGTTTAACCGTACCAATTGGCAGACCTTTGTGATGGACCGGGTTAAAGGCACCCTGTTGGCACTGGCTCTTGGTGGACCTTTGTTAGCAGCGCTCTTGCTCTTTTTTCAATGGGCGGGGGGCTGGGGTTGGCTCTATGCCTGGGCACTGATTACCGCGGTATCCCTGTTTATCCAATATGTGGCGGCGACTTGGATTATGCCGTTATTTAACCGTTTTGATCCGCTGCCAGAAGGTGCGCTTAAGGTGCGTTTGCAGCAGTTGGCTGAACGGGCCCAGTTCCCTCTGCAAGGGATTTATCAAATCGATGGCTCCAAGCGCTCTTCCAAAGGTAACGCCTTTTTTAGTGGGTTTGGTAAACGGCGTCGTATCGCCTTGTTTGATACATTGATTGAAAAGCATGATGACGCGGAGCTGGAAGCGGTACTGGCCCATGAGATTGGCCATTATAAAATGAACCATGTCTTTAAACGTACGGGCATGGGGATTGTGCATACCGGTTTGTTGCTGTTTCTTATGGGGCTGGCCATCGAGCAACTTCCACTTTTTCAGGCGTTTGGTATAGAACAGACTTCTGTCTATGGTGGTTTGGTCTTCTTTGGTATTCTCTACACACCTGTAGAGATGGTGCTTGGGGTCGCGTTTAACGGGCTCTCTCGTACCCATGAGTATGAAGCGGATCACTATGCGGCAGAGTTAACCAACGGGGCTGTTCTAGGGGCTGCATTAAAGCGTCTGCACAATGACAATTTAGCCCATTTGAACCCTCATCCAGGATATGTAGCTTTACACTATTCGCACCCACCCCTGATTGAACGATTGCGTGCACTTGGTTGAAACGTGCATAATGTCACACGCTGTCGTAAAAAAGTGCGGAACATTGGGGCATCCATGGTGATTTCATGACTGTAAGTAAAAAGCAAAATTCAGCAGCACAAGCATCCAAAGATCAAAGTCTAAGGATGATGCGTACCCTGCTGGAAAATAGCCACGAAGGTATTTTGATTCTTGATGCAAGGGGCATGGTGCGTCAGGCTAATCAAGCCTTTATGAATATGACTGGTCTTAAGCAGGGCTCACTAAACGGTCAGCATATCTTACGTTTGATGCCAGATGAGTTCCGTGAGCAAACACTAGAAAATATCCGTGAAGAGCTGTGGCAAAGTGGCTTTTGGCAAGGTAGCCTCTCCCAATCAATCGGAGATGGTAAGCAGCTTACGGTCGATTTAAAAGTCAGTGCTGTACTGCCCCCCGATGGTCAGGTTCGCTACTATATTGCGCAGTTACGTGGCAGTTCTTTGGTGGCAGAGCCTACGATCTCGCCTGAAGAAAACCGTGATGATCTAACGGGTTTGCCCAGCCGTATTCTGTTTGAAGACCGTTTGCAGCAAGCTATCTCCCAGGCTAAACGGCATAAAAACTGTGTTGGGGCGATGTTCCTGGGGTTGGATACCGAGCGTATTAAGCTGATTCAAAACTCGCTGGGGCAAGCGGCGACGGATGAATTGATCAAAGAGGTAGCGGTTCGACTGGATGACTGCTTGCGTACCACAGACTCGGTGGCGCGGATTGGTGAAGATAGCTTTGCGCTGCTGCTCTCGGACCTGAATGGTCATAAAGATGCTGTGCGTAACTCATCTGTGGTCGCCCGTAAAGTTTATGAGTCTCTGGTGGCACCTGTTGAAGTGCTGGGACAGCCGGTAGAGATTAATGCCGCCATGGGTATTACCCTGTTCCCGCAGGATGGTGAGGCCCCGCGTGAGCTGCTGACAAATGCAGAAACCGCGTTGAACCATGCCCGCCAACGTGGCTGGAACAACTATCAGTTCTTCTCATCCGAGATGACCGAAGCGGCCCGTGAACGTTTTGAGCTGGAAACCAGCCTGCGTCAGGCCATTGATAAAGATGAGCTGATTCTCTACTACCAACCGCAAGTCGATCTGCATGATGGTTCCATTATTGGGGCCGAGGCTTTGATCCGTTGGAAGCATTCTGAGCGCGGTTTGATCTCTCCTGGGCTATTTATTCCCGTGGCCGAAGAGACGGGTTTGATCGTACCCATTGGTGAGTGGGTCATGCGGACCGCGGTGAAGCAGATCGGTACTTGGCAGAAGATGGGCTTAAAGCCTGTGCGTATGGGGATTAACCTCTCCGCCCTACAGTTTAAGCGTCAGGATCTGGCTGCTCTGGTCAAAGAGTTGTTGGATGAGCACCAAGTAGACCCCTCTTTGGTGGATCTGGAGATCACCGAGAGTGCCATTATGGATGATGTCGATCGGGCCATTGATATGCTTAACCGTATCAGTGCACTGGGCGTTAAACTCTCTATTGATGATTTTGGTACCGGTTACTCCTCCCTTAGTCAGCTGCGTCAGTTCCCGTTCCAGACCCTTAAAATTGACCGTTCTTTTGTGACGGACCTGGAGAGCAGTGGTGATAAAGCCATTGTGAGTGCCATTATCGCCATGGCCCACAGTCTGGAGCAGACGGTTATTGTGGAAGGGCTGGAGACCAATGCTCAGCTTTCCATTATGAAAGAGCTCAAGTGTAATGAGATGCAGGGTTTCCTTTTCAGTAAGCCGCTGCCACCGGATGAGTTTACAGCGCTGCTACAAGAAGGGCGTAAATTGGAAGATTAACCACCGTGCCTACTCAGTAGGCCCGTGTGTGAAGGGTGTTGATTAAGAAAAAAGGGGGGGGCCATACGGTTCCCCCTTTTTTCGTGTCTTTGGGTGTTGGTATGAGCAGGTGGTTTAGGCGGTAAACCAAAAAATGAGGGTTACGCTATAAAGATGGCCTTGGGTGGAATTGTCCGCACACCCTGGATGGCAACTGTGTTAAGATTACCGTCCGTTTGATGGCTTTGGCATTGAGGGATGGATCCATGGAGATCGGTTGAGCAAGCCCTGTTTTGGGTTATAGAGCCTCACCGATCTCCATGGACCCCAGTTCATGCTGCTAAGAAGACGTGGCACCCACATGGGTGTTGCGCCCATATGTCTGTTTACATTTTCATGTCTTCGGTTTTACGACTGCAATCCCACTATGCGGAAAAACGGGACAAAGAGAGTATCAATAGCCTGCCTGTGGTGCGTTGGGATGGCGACATTCACCTGATTAGTCGGGATGAAGAACTGCCCCAAGCCATAGAAGCACTGCGCCAGGAAAAAGTGCTGGGTTTTGATACTGAAACACGCCCTTCATTCCGTAAAGGTACCAGCTATGACCCCACGTTAATCCAATTGGCGGGGCATAAGGTGGTCTACCTTTTTCAAATTACCCAGCTGCAGGATCATACCCTTTTGGCCGCACTGTTGGCCGACCCTGAGATCTATAAGGTTGGGGTTGGGCTGAGCCAAGATATCCGCCAACTCCAGGCTATTTTCTCTTTTGAGCCGGGTGGTTTTGTGGATGTGGGGGAGACAGCGCGTCATAGTGACATCGCCAATCGGGGATTGCGCAGTATGGCGGCGGCTTTTTTTGATGTGCGTATCTCCAAACGAGCCCAATGTTCCAATTGGGCTTTGGAGCAGCTGCAACCTTACCAGATAACCTACGCTGCGACCGATGCCTGGATAAGCCGGGAACTCTATGTCGCGTTGGCCGAGATGTCTTTGGTTGATGTGCAGCGGGATAAGGCCATTTTACAGCCGGTTAAACCCAAACGACCACCCCGGCGGGGGCGACGGCGTCCGCTACCCAAAACGCCAAACTCTGAGTCCTAAAGTGACGGCTGCTTAATGGGGGCGTAGAGCTTGGAGCTTGTCAGGTAGGGCGTCTGGTTTACGTTTAGAGACCAGGCGGTCCATTTGGCTTTGTACTTCATCCCAGGCTAAAATAAGCCGCCCCAGTTTGTCACGCATCTGTGCCAGCTCTACAGATTCCGGCTCACCCGCGTCCAACTTTTCCTGCTCAGCTTGTTCCAGCTGTTGCATGGCGTTCATGCCTGAAAGTAGAGCCTGTTTGGTCTGCTCAGCAATCCAGGCAATACGTTCGAGTTGTTCAGCACTTAAGCGATCCTGTTGGGGGTCTGGGGCTCTCTTGGCCATGCTTAACTCTTATTCTGCCGTCGCATAGAGACGATCTTTTTATTGCGTTTGTAGACTTCTTCATTATGCTATCGACCAAAAATGAACAACCATAAGGTTTGCTTTGTAACCAGCCTTGAATTTAGGTCACTCAACTAGCAGCCGTATCTATTCTTTTAGAAATAACCTGTTAATAGAGAGTTCCCTGTTATGTTCCCTGGATCATCCGCAGTAGGTGCGGTTTTGTGGCTTTTGGTCGCTGTGGCCAGCTTTGCTGTGCCACCCTCTGCCTCTGCAAATAGTGCTGAACAACAGCCTGATACCACCACGACAGCACGTGTTGAAGGGTATATGCACACCGATCTGGTGCGGGCTTTGGGGCCCTCCCAGGATGGTCAGTTTTTTCTAACGGCATCGGATGATAAAACCGCACGGTTGTGGAATGACCAGGGCCAGCTCTTAAAGGTTTACCGTCCACCAATCGCTTTTGATCGGGCCGACGGTAAGCTTTATGCCTCTGCGCTTTCCCCCAACGGACGGGTATTGGCCCTGAGTGGTTGGACAGGGTGGTCATGGGATAAACGGATCAGCATCTATTTAATGACGGTGCATGATGGCAAAATGATCCGCCGTATTGTGGATCTGCCGGCTCAGGTTAATCATCTGGCCTTTAATAAAGATGGCAGCATGCTGGCGGTGGCTTTGGGCGAGAAAAACGGATTTCGGGTGTATCGAACCAGTGATGGGGTGTTGCTCGGTGGGGACCGTAGCTTTGCAGGTACGTGTAACCGTGTGGCGTTTGCGCCCAATGGTCAGTTGGTCGCCAGTGCGTATGATGGCAAGGTACGGCTCTACAGCCGTCACTTTCAGCTGAGTCATCAGGTCATCCCTGTTGAGGGTGGGCAACCGTATGATGTGCGCTTTTCCCCGGATGGGCGCTACCTGGCCGTCGCTTACCGGGACCGGGCTATGATACAGGTACTGGCTGGTAAGGACCTGACCTTTAAATATGCCCCGGATATGTCGGATGTAAAAACCGGGGCGATGCATCTGGTTACCTGGAGCCAGAAAGGGCGTTACCTCTATGGTGGGGGTACGGCCTCTGTTGGGGGGCGCTACTTTATCCGAAAATGGGCCCGTGGTGGGGTACCCAAAGGGTCACAAAAAGCCCGGTATTTGGATATTCCTGTCGGGGCAGATACGGTCATGGCGATGGCTGCATTGGCCAAGGAGAAGTTAGCTTATACCACCGCAGACCCTGCACTTGGGGCGCTGGATGAGTATGGCTTTAACAGCTTTCTTTTAAAACGTCCCCATGCGGACTTTAGAGGGCTTGGCGATCGCCTGAAGCTGTCATCGAATGGGGCGGTTGTTCAATTTTCCTTAGATAGTGGCGGTAAGCGACTCCGGCATTTCGATTTTTCAGATCTAGCCATGCGTCAGGTTGATCCGGAGTTGGTGTTGCATGGCCCCTCTAGAAAAAGTCCTCTGATTAAGGTCCAGCGTTCTGGTGATACCCTGATTGTGGATGGAAAAACCAAGCTGGCGTTGGATGAAGGCGAAAAACTGCTGGATTATGCCGTCTCTCTTCGGGTGCCATTGGTAGCCTTAATGACCTCTCGGGGGGTGCGTCTGCACCATGCGAATGGGGGTCTGTTCTGGAAGGCTAAACTGAATACGCCTCCCTTGTTCATCAATCTAACTCGGGATAACCGCTATGTGGTGGTGGCCAGTCGGGATGGTGTGATCCGCTGGTTACGCGTGCAGGGGGGCGGAGTGGTGGTCTCGCTGTTCCCTCATCGTAATGGGCAGTCCTGGATTAGCTGGAACAGCCATGGGTACTATGCGGCCTCTCCTGGTGCTGATGGACTGTTGGGGTGGCACACCAATGCAGGCAAGGGTAAAGAGGCGCGCTTTGACCCCATCTCCAACTTTAAAGCCACCCGGTTACGACCCGCACAGATTAAAGCCACCTTCCGTTAATCTCATAAGATCGGGGAGGGGGTGCCGTGCCGGTAGGGGGATGGTGCTCAATAGAGTATAGACTGGCGCGTGTTGGGCTTGGGCACCCTTTATCTTATGGGGAGGGTGCTAAGTCGGAGGCTTTAGCGCAAGGTGCCAGGTGCTGTTGACCACCGTGGCTCTTGGAGCTGTTCTATCAGCTGTTCAAGGGGCTGGGGGCGGCTGAAATAGTAGCCTTGTAGCTCCTTACACCCCTGTTCACTCAAAAAATCAGCTTGGGCTTGGGTCTCAACACCTTCGGCCACCACATTTAGGTTAAGATGTTCGGCCATGGCCAGTACCGTGGAGACAATGGCTTTATCACTCTGCTCCTTCTCAAGATGAATTACAAAGGAGCGGTCAATCTTCAGGGTCTGAATAGGCAGTTGTTTAAGATAAGCCAGGGATGAATAGCCTGTGCCAAAGTCATCCATAGCGATGGATAGTCCCATGGCACGCAGTTGGTGGATGGTTTTAACCGCATCCTGCACATTCCCCATCACCATGCTTTCGGTGATCTCCAGCTCAAGATGCTTTGGATCCAGTTGTGCTTCATCCAGTGCGGTTTGAATGGCTTCAATCAACTGTTTGGGGTTGTTGAACTGCTTGGCCGATAGGTTGACGGCAACCCGGATCTCTGTCCAGCCTTGCTGGATGAGCTTAATGGTTTCTTGGCAAGCCTGTTTTAAAATCCAATCACTCATGGGTAGGATCAACCCCACATCTTCAGCCAGAGGAATGAAATCCCCTGGGGATATCAAACCATGCTCTGGATCTTGCCAGCGGATAAGGGCCTCCATGCCTAAAAGGGTACCGTGTTGACCACACACCTTGGGCTGATAGTAGAGCTGGAACTGACCTTTATCCAAGGCACTACGCATACGGCTCTCTAAAGCCATGCGTCGTTGAGCCTTATGGTTCATTTCTGAGGTGAAGAAGCGGAACCCGCCGCGTCCATCCGCTTTGGCTTGGTGCAGGGCAGAGTCGGCATTTTTGAGCAATATTTCGGCTTCTGTACCATCTTGGGGGTAGAGCGCTAAACCGATAGAGGATTGGATGAAGACCTCATACCCTTCAAAGTAGAAGGGTGCTCTGAGGGCTTCCAATGTACGCTGGGCGACCTCAACAGCGGCATCGTTATCCTGGCAGTCCACTAAGATAATGGTGAACTCATCCCCCCCCATGCGTGAGATGGTGGCATGGCTGCCCATCTGGTACTCACCACGGGCAATGGTATCCTCTTCACGCAAACAGTCAGACAGACGTAGGGCAACCTCTTGCAGCAGACGATCTCCCACCACATGGCCCATGGTGTCGTTAATATCTTTAAAATGGTCCAGATCCAAAAACATCAATGTAAAGTGTTCCCCTGTACGTTTAGCCAGGGTCATTTGATGCTGTAGACGGTCCTGGAACAGGGTGCGGTTGGGCAGGTCGGTTAGTGGATCAAAACGGGCCAGTTTCTCCAGTGCGGCTTCATCCGCTTTACGTTGGCTGATGTCGGAGAAAATGGAGACAAAACGGGTGAGCACACCCGCTTCGTTGTGCACACTATTGATGGTGAGCCATTTAGGGAAGACCTCTCCATTTTTGCGACGGTCCCAGACCTCACCGCTCCAGTAGCCATCACTGGTAATGGCTTTCCACATTTGGGTGAAAAAGCTGGCATCATGCCGGTCTGACTTCATCATGGCAGGGTTTTGCCCCAGCACCTCATCACGGGCATACCCAGTGATCTGGCAGAAAGCCTCATTGACCTCTAAAATGGTGCCGTGGGTATCGGTAATCATCACCCCTTCACTGGTGTTACGAATAACCTCATGACTTAACTGTAGGTGATCCTGCATGCGCTGGCGTTGCTCAATTTGCCTTTGCAACTGCTGGTTGGTCTTCTCCAATTGTTGTGTTCGGTTCTGAATGCGCTGTTCCAGTGTTTCGTTGATCTGCATGAGCTGATCATTGGCCGACTCCAGCTCTTTTTCCAGTGCTTTACGCGGGGTAATGTCCAGAGAGACCCCGAGTAAATGCGTTGGGGTGCCGTCGCTGTCATGGATCACACTTTTAAAGGTGTGGAGATAACGGGGGCCGTTGCGGGTTTGTATGGCCTCTTCTGGAATCTCCAACGTTTCACCGCTGTCGAGGACATGACGATCTTTTTGAACAAAAAAATCGGCCTCTTGGGGCGGGAAAAAGTCGTAGTCATTTTTTCCAATCATCTCTTGGCGGGAGATGCCCAGCAATGCTTCCCCTGCCTTGTTGAAGCGTGCAAAGCGCAGATCCTTAGCCTCTTTTATAAACACCATGGTCGGTATGGCTTCAACAATGGCGTCGAGAAAGAGATTGGAGAGTGCCAGCTCCTGTTCCAGCTCGGTATGGGCGGTGGTGTCGTGAAGGGCGATAATCCGCTTAAATGTCTGTCCCGGTAAGCGCTCAGATGCTCGGAACTCCATGGTGAGTGGGCGTTCTTGGTGCGTACCGTTAAAGCGTAAGGTCAGTGGGTGCTCGGCCGGTTTGGAAAAAAAGGTGACATAGTTTTGTTGGTAAAGAGGTTGATCCTCACCGTAAATCAGTACTTGTAGGGCTTGACCGAGTAGATCCTGCCTTGTATGCCCCATGGTTTTGGCAAAGGTCTCATTACAATCACAGATAAGACCTGTTTCATCCAGTAGCAGTTGACTGACCGGGTTATAGAGGAACAGTTGTTCGTGGTAATCATGGGGGGTGTGGGCTTGCGGAGGCGCCATTTTGTCTAATAGCGCGAGGATTTGCTGTTGTTCATGGGCGTCGGTGGGCGCTGTCGCCAGGAGATCTGTGATCTTTTGGCGCAGTGTGACCAAGGCGTCCGTAGCCATTAATCCGTTTCCTTATCCATTTGCCTCTAGGGTTGTATGGTCAAGTATTCCAAAGCGTTTGTTCTGCTCCAACGCTTTCGTGGGGCAATATGCCCGCTTCTTGTCCTGGGTGGTGACTATATTTAACAGATTATAAAAATTCGTTTTTTTAGGAATCTATCAAAAAGTCACAGTAGCATACCTGATTTACACAGAAAAAATCAATCCCCGGTTGCTGGTGGTGTGGTCGGCGCTTAGGCCTTTAGGGTGTGGGCCATTTGTGCCAGTGCCGCATGGTCTACCTTGCCGTTGGCCAGCATGGGTAGCGTGTCGACATGTACAACCCGACGGGGGACCAACAGCAGGGGGGAGCCCTCTTGCTGGGCATGGTTTAACAGGGACTCTCGGCTACATGCTGGTGTTTCACTAAACAGTAAAACCCACTCCCCTTTTTTTTCACTGGGAAGACGCATCGCTGCGTGTTGATGATCGGGCCATAAACGGGTGGCTAAGCGCTCCACCGCTGCCAGCGAGACCATCTCTCCCCCAACCTTGGCAAAGCGTTTGGCGCGGCCATCAATGGTAATGGCGCCAAGCTTGTCGAGGATGACAATGTCCCCTGTATCATACCACCCCTCTTCATCCATCGGCGGTCTTTGGGCGTGCTTAGGGTGGCCGGGGCTTTTGGCGTTCAGGTACCCCATCATAACATTGGGGCCCTTTACTTGAAGCCGTCCGCCCTGATGAATGCCTTCGACAGGTTGGGTGCGGCAGGTGATCCCTGCGACCGGTCGACCAACCGATTCTGGGCGGTTGGCACCCGGTGTGTTCACCGAAATAACAGGAGAGCACTCGGTTGCCCCATAGCCTTGATAAACGGTGACACCAAAACGGGTCTGCCACTGGGCGATGGTGGTACTACGAACCGGTTCAGCGCCAGCAAAGACAAAGCGTATGCTGCTAAAGTCTCCCGCTTTGGCCGTGCGGACATAGTTGGCCAAAAAGGTGTCGGTGCCTGCCATGACCGTGGGGCGGTAGCTGCGTCCTAAATGGCAAATGGCCTGCTGAGCCAGTGGTGAGGGGTGTTGATGCAGATGCATGCCCGTTAAAATCGGGGTCAGCGTACCCACGGTTAAACCAAATGCATGAAACATGGGGAGCGTGTTCAGATAGCGGTCGTGCCGATAAAGCGGTACCGATAGGGCGATTTGCTGAACATTTGCCAGCAAATTACCATGGCTCAGAACCACCCCCTTGGCCCGACCTTCACTGCCCGATGTGAACAGCACCACGGCAGGATCATTTGTTCCTATTTTGGTCTTGGGTTCAGATCGACCCAGGCGGTCGTACATGAGGTGAGCCGAGAGACCCCGTAGCTTGTGAGCAAGTGTGATCTCGGCCTTAAGATCTTCTAAAAAGAGGATCTGCACATGGGCCTGCATGGGCTCAACCGTGCTCTCTAACCCAGCTTTTTTAACAAAGGCGCGTGAGGTGAGTATGGTTTGGATGTCAGCTGTCTTACAGGCGCTTAACATACCTCTTGGGCCTGCGGTAAAGTTAAGCAGTGCCGGTATGCGTCCAGTTGCTGTCAAAGCCAGCAGGGTGACCATGCTGCCAATAGAGCTGGGTAGCATCAAGCCAATACAGCTATCTTTAGGCGTTTCTTGAGCCAACAGTGTGGCCAAAATACGGCTGTTACGCAGCAGGGTCGGGCCATCCAATTTTAGACCTGTACTGTCACTGAACTGCTGTCCTTTGTTCTGCATTAAGGCGCCCTGTGCCGCCCCCCAAATGGTGTGCGGTGGTTGCTCTAATGTACCTGCTAAACGGGTTTTGCGCAGTTGATCAACCAGCTGGTGATGCAGCGGCTCCCCTTCACTTTGAGGGGTAAAGAGAGTGCCAAAATGGAGGATCTTCTGACCATTCCAGGTTTGAAATAGGGCAACAGGCTGAATGGGGCAGTCAAGCTGTGCCGCTAGGGCCACAACCTCAGGCGCCAGACGGTCAAACCCGCCTGGGGCTGGTGCTTGGTTGTGGGCGTTACACAAGGCGTGCCCACCCATGTTCAAAAAGGTCAAAAAAGAGCCCCAACGGCTACTGCTGTGGGCGTTTAGCCTAAAACAGTTGCGCCCAGGCCAGCTGGCCGAAGAGGGGATAACCCCTTCATGGGTAAACTGAATACCCGCACAGCTCTTGGGCAGGTGCTGTAACAATGTGGCAGGGTGCTGTGTGGTTTCGTTATGCAGCAGAAACAAACAGGGGCCTTGCTCAGGTTTTGACCCGGAAATATGCACATTCATAATATGCCCCGTGGGTGTTTCAAAAACGGCATCGATGATGCTCCCTTTTAGGATTGGTTGCTGGGGCGCAGTTTATCGATAATCTCCTGAGGGACAGGAGATTGACTGCGGCTAACCATACGTAGGAGCCGACGTTTTTGGGCAGAGGTTGGAGCCTGCAACACTTGTGCAGCATGCAGGGCCCCTTCGGTGTGTCCCGCCAGTTCAAAGGTGTTGAGCAGTGTATCGGCAATGTGCTCAATAAAGCCTTCTGGCAGTGTCTGATGCTGGGTAAGCAGGGTGTCGAGTTGGCGCGCGGCTTCCTGATACAGATTGCTGTTGAGAAAAGTCAGCGCTTTAAGCAGGTGTAGCTCAACATCTTCAGGAAATTGATCCGACAAGCTGTTAAGCATGCGGATGCCCCGTCCCCCATGCCCGCGCACATGATACACATAGGCATGGGCTTTCATGCGCTCGGTCTCATCAAAGTGGGTGCGCTTTTGTGATAAAAACGGGGCCATGGTCTCTAGAAATTGCTCCGTTCGGCTGGACCAACTGCTCTTTTGCACCCGTTTAAGGGCAGCCTCACTGAGCTGATGCCAGCGCGGGCCTTCCCCCAAAAGATTTTCCAAACGATGGAGCAGGTCGTGCTCATCTTGAAAAATGATGCACTCTTGATCAGGCCGTAAATCACCCTCCAGCCCTGAAAAATGGCTGGTACAGGGGACGGCACCACAGGCTGCGGCTTCCAGGGGGGTTGGGCTAAATACATCTTGCTCCCCTTGGTGCAAGACCACACGGCTGCGTTGATAGAGTTGGGCCCGCTCTTGAGCCGATGCCTTTGTGGTAAACTGAACCCGGTAGCCTTGATCTTTGAGCAGGGCGTGTAGGACGGATCTTAACGGGTACTCATCGGCACTGGCACCCCCAACAAAGGCGAGGTCCAGATCGCGACTTTGGCTGGAGCGGTTGAACTGTTCCAGGTCCACCCCGTCCGCGGCACTATAGACGGCCGGGTGGCCGTTACGGCGCATGGAATCTATCAAATGGGGGGAGGGCAGAAAAATCGCATCAAAAAGTTTCCCGTATTCCATTTGCCAGTGGATCTGTTGATGGGCGTTCGTGGCATAATAAAAAGCGGGTAGTGTCAGTCCAATTAACCCTTGAGGATAAAAATCCTCACTCTCAATCTGTAAAATGGCATCCGGTGTAAAACCGCGTTCATCCAGCGTGCTGAGCAGGTTCTCCATCGGGGTGGTGGTATCGCAGGGTAAAAAAGGTAGCGTGTCTAACGATCCCTCTTCCCCGGGTCCCGCCAGATAGATATCTGCCTGTTGGGATAGGGCCTGAATGCGGGCCGTGTGGGTCGCGTAGCCTGCCTGAGAGATGAGAACTAAGAGTGCTGCTTGCTGACCCATGAACCATTTTCCATCTATAAAAGGAGAGAGGGGTGTCGTGTTGGTTGATACCTCATATCAGAACATCCACTCTAAAAAATAGCGCAAAATGGGGTGTTAAGCCAATGGCTGTCACCCATATTGATTGGAGAAGGTCCCATGCGTATAACCCCTTCGCCCTATCCTGGGCGTTATTGGCACTGGCAAGAAGATGGCCGTATGGCCTGTGTGCTCTGCCCCAGGCGCTGTGTACTTAAAGATGGACAGCGTGGGCTCTGTTTTGTGCGTCGGCGCGTTGGTGAGCAGATGATTTTGGAAACCTACGGTCGTTCCAGCGGCTTTTGTGTGGACCCGATTGAAAAAAAGCCACTCAACCATTTTTTGCCGGGTACGCCTATCCTCTCTTTTGGCACAGCAGGGTGCAATCTTACCTGTAAATTTTGCCAAAATTGGCACATTAGTAAATCCAAACAGATGGATGAGGTGGCAGATCAAGCCTCACCGGAAATGATCGCTCAGGCAGCGGCAGCTACCAAAAGCCGGAGTGTGGCCTATACCTATAATGATCCGGTGATTTTTTTAGAATATGCGGTGGATGTTGCCCAGGCCTGCCATGAAAAAGGGATTAAATCTGTTGCGGTCACAGCAGGGTATATTGAACCTGAGCCCGCCGAAGTTTTTTTTCGGGATATGGACGCCGCCAATGTGGATCTTAAGGCCTTTACCGAGCGTTTTTACCATAAACTATGTGGCGGGCACCTGGATGCTGTGAAGGAAACTTTGGTCTATCTGAAGCACCACACAGATGTTTGGTTTGAGCTGACCACCTTGTTGATCCCAGATGAAAATGATGGGGAAGCTGAGTTACAAGAGATGACCCAGTGGGTGGTTGAGGCTTTGGGGCCTGATGTGCCCATGCACTTTACGGCCTTTCATCCCGATTTTCGTATGCAGGATAAAAGCCGTACACCCGCCACAACCCTCAGCCGGGCACGTACCATCGCCTTGGCCAATGGTGTGCGCTATGCGTATACCGGTAATGTCACTGATGCTTCTGGGGGCAGTAGTTATTGTCATCAGTGTGGAGAACGGTTGATTGATCGTAACCGATATGTGCTCAGCGGTTGGCGGCTGGACGGTCAAGGGTGTTGCAAAAAATGTGGTACTGCTCTGGCCGGGCGTTTTGAAGAAAAACCAGGAACCTGGGGGGCGCGGCGGGTGCCGATTCGCTTTAAACCCAACTAAAGCACCGCTCTAGGGTAACAAAGGGTAAATTAGGTTGTTAACGGTCCTGTTTGGCGGCATACTAATCCGGCTCTGAATGGACCGTCATTTTGTTGGTAATATTCTCCCTTTGTTTTTGGATGACCTTTTTTGTGGATGATGCGATGCGTGATCAAGCTGAGATCAACCAGGAATTGAAAAGTGCAGGCTTAAAAGCTACGGCCCCCAGGCGTAAAATTTTGGAGTTGTTCCAGGCCAATCCTGAGAGCCACTGGAGTGCTGAAGATGTCTACAAAACCCTGCTTGAAATGGGGGATGAGATCGGTCTGGCAACGGTCTACCGGGTTTTAACCCAGTTCGAACAGGCTGGTCTGTTAACCCGTCATCACTTTGAGGCAGGAAAAGCGATTTTTGAGCTCAGTGGTGGTGGGCATCACGACCATTTTGTCTGCATGGATTGTGGCCATGTGGAAGAGTTCTTTGATCAGCAGATTGAGGATCGCCAAAACCAACTGGCGGAGGATCGTGGTTTTAAAGTCACGGCACATGCGCTCTATCTGTATGTAAACTGTATTCGTGAAAACTGCCCCAATCGAAAGTAAATAAGCCCGATATCCGGCTTTGCCAAATATCAACCGTCCTATGGCTAAAATAGGGCGGTTTTTTTATGGGTTTTTTCCACCTCATGGCTGCCTTGTGCTAGGCTTGTTCATTGGTCTCTCTTTGTGCAAGGTCCGGGGTCTATGTGGTTTAATTGGAAATCTATTTGGCTGCTCTGTCTGCTGAGCTTCTCGGCCGGACAAGCGGGTGCTGAGCAACCCATTACTTGGATGCACCCAGACTATCCTCCCTCCTTTATTGTTAAAGGTCCGGCCCAAGGCCTGGGCATGCTTGATGGTATTGAAAGGTTTGTTCAGCAGCAGTTGCCTGAGCACCTTCATCAAACCCGACAAGGCAACATGAAGCGTATTGTGGCGATGATGGCCGCGGGACGCCATACCTGCGCGGCAAGTCTGTTTAAAACACCAGAGCGTGAAAAGATTATCCATTTTTCAAAACCCTATTTGGTGGTTCTGCCGCCACGCATTGTCATTCGCAAAAAAGATCAGGAGAAGTTTAAACCCTACCTCAATCAAGCGGGGGCAGTCTCTTTAAAGCATCTGTTACAGGCCAGCCCTTTTCGCTTTGGCTTCGCCTCTGGTCGTGCCTATGGCAAAGGGTTTGATGGGGTTATTCAAGATCAGACTCATCCGGGTAATAGTGAAGAGCTGCATACGCTGACGCTGTCACAGGATGTTTTTCAGATGATTGCAGCAGGTCGTCTGGACTATACGGTGGCCTTTAGCTATGAACTCTCCTATTTTGGACGCGATACCCAGCGGCAAGGGGCTTTTATGACCATTCCCGCTGTAGAAGCGCCGGGGGTTCTGCATAACTATATGGGGTGCGATAAAACGCGGTGGGGTGCTCAGCGTATTGCGGAGATTGATCAAATACTGTTACGCGCTCGAACGGAAAGAGGATTTTATGGATCCTATTATGCCTGGTTAAGTAGGGAGGATCAGCAGCTCTATCGTACTTTGGTTACACAGCATTATGGTCAATCTGCGGCAACGGTCGAGTAGAGGCTGCTTCATGGAACATGCTTCAAAAATCTTACTGATTGAGGACTCTGAGTCCTTTGTCAAACTCATGTCTATAAAGATCCAAAAACGGGGCTATGCACTAGAGGTGGCAGGGAGTAAGGCTGAGGCCGAGCAGCTGCTGGCACAAGATGCACAGCGTTTTTTTATCACCATTGTGGATATGCAGTTACCGGATGCGCTGGATGGAGAGATGGTGGACTATACCCTCTCTAAGGGGATCCCCTCAGTGGTTTTTGCGGGTACTTTTGATGCAGAAATGCGGGCACAAATGTGGCGCAAGAAGGTGGTGGACTATGTGATTAAAGATAGTCCGGCCAGTGTCGCTTATGTTGTGGATTTATGCGAACGTTTGGACCGAAACCGATCGACCAAGGTTTTGGTGGTCGATGACTCAAAAAGTGCCCGTTATTTGCTGTCTACTTTATTAAAAATACATAATTTTCAGGTTTTTCAGGCGGTGGATGGGGAACAAGCCCTGGCTGTATATCAGGAACATCCCGATATACGGTTGATCCTGACCGACTACAATATGCCCAATCTGGATGGTTTTGGCCTCATTAAAAAACTGCGTGCCAAAATCTCCCGGCGGACACTGGCTATTATTGGGGTTACCGCCAGTAATGACCCGGTGCTCTCGGCAAAGTTTATTAAATTTGGCGCCAACGATTATCTGAAAAAACCCTTCTCTGCGGAAGAGTTCTACTGCCGTATACATCTGAATATCGAGATGGTTGAACAGACTGAAGTAGGCTCTATGTAAAGCTTGTGTGCTTTAAAGGGGGAGGTTCTGTTTGATCGTGGGATCATCAAGGGTGTTGCGGTTTTTTGCCTTCGTACAAAAGGGCCGCCAACAGAGGTTGGCGGCCCTTTGTATGTCCCGTCGGGTTTTAGAAAAAGCCCAGTGGGTTGATGTCGTAGCTGACCAGCATGTTTTTGGTCTGCTGGTAGTGATCCAACATCATCTTGTGGGTCTCACGTCCAACACCGGACTTTTTATAGCCACCAAAGGCTGCATGGGCGGGGTAGAGATGGTAACAGTTGGTCCATACACGACCGGCTTGAATGCCGCGTCCCATACGGTAGGCGCGGTTCATATCCCGTGTCCACACCCCGGCACCCAAGCCAAACTCAGAATCATTCGCAATGGCTAAGGCTTCCGCTTCATCTTTAAAGGTGGTGACCGAGACAACAGGGCCAAAGATCTCTTCCTGGAAGACCCGCATGCTGTTTTGCCCTTTTAACAGGGTTGGTTGGATGTAAAAACCACCCCCCATATCATCACCTACGTGATCTTTATCCCCCCCTGAAAGCACCGTGGCCCCCTCTTCACGGCCAATTTTCAGATAGCCCATAATTTTATCGAACTGTTCCTGGGATGCCTGAGCCCCAACCATGGTTTCGGTATCTAGGGGGTTGCCGCGTTTGATCAGTTTTGTGCGGGCGATCACCTTTTCAATAAAGGTGTCAAAGATCGACTCCTGCACCAACAAACGGGAAGGGCAGGTGCAGACTTCACCTTGGTTAAAGAAGGCCAGCACGGACCCTTCCACACACTTATCCAGATAGGTGTCCTCATGGTTGATCACATCTTCAAAATAGATGTTGGGCGACTTGCCGCCCAGTTCAACGGTAGAGGGGATAATATTCTCAGCAGCACACTTGAGAATATGGGAACCAACGGGGGTTGAGCCGGTAAAGGCAATTTTAGCAATGCGCTTATTGGAGGCCAGAGCTTGACCTGCCTCTGGGCCAAAACCGTTAACAACGTTCAACACACCGGGGGGGAGCAGATCTTCAATCAACTCCAGGAATTTAAGAATAGAGAACGGTGTCTGCTCAGCAGGTTTAAGCACAATACAGTTGCCAGTGGCCAAGGCAGGGGCAACTTTCCAGGCTGCCATGAGTAGGGGGAAGTTCCAGGGGATAATCTGGCCAACAACACCCAGGGGTTCATGAAAATGGTAGGCCACCGTGTTGCCGTCAATTTCAGACATGGTGCCTTCTTGGGCACGGATGCAACCCGCGTAGTAGCGGAAGTGGTCGGCACACAAGGGAACATCGGCGGCCATGGTTTCCCGTACCGCTTTACCATTATCCCACGTTTCGGCAACCGCCAGCATCTCCAGGTTTTGTTCAATACGATCCGCAATTTTTAACAACAGATTGCTGCGCTCGGTGACCGATGTACTGCCCCAGGCATCTTTGGCGGCATGGGCGGCATCCAATGCGGCTTCAATATCTTCGGCGCTGCTGCGGGGGATCTCACAAATTTTTTCACCAGTTACAGGGGTGGTGTTATCAAAATAGACCCCTTTGATGGGGGCAACCCATTTTCCACCAATAAAGTTGGCATAGCGATCTTTAACTGAAACCAAGGACTCTGGTTGGCCTGGGGGCGTGTAAATCATCGTTGCTTCCTCTCGGGTGGCCGTGTGGTCGTACGACCACATGGGTTGTCTTCACATTTTGACTGCCAGCCACTGTAGGGCTGATCTCTCCACGCGTACAATTAGACTTTAGTCGCATATGGTGGGGTAAAATGAATGTGAGATTTATAAAAAGCTAAATAATACAAAGATATGGGTGTCTATTTGTAAGGCTGTTATGACCCGTAAAAAGTGTATGGATGGTTCTGCAAAGATGCTTTTCTGCCATTCCGTTCCTGCCTGGCGGATAAATGGTGTTTGATCTTGCCTGCCTGAGCTAAAACAGGCACCGTAGAGTCTGTGAGATTACGCTCTAACTGCGTGGCCTAAGGGGTTGAGTTTGGGCTGTGGCATGGATAAACCAACGGGGATTACAGGAAAGCTGAGCTTGATGGAGAGACCTTCACAGAGTATTCCCCATGCCCACACCACCTGTGCGGATGAACAACAGGCCGTGGCACAGTTGTATGGGCAGTTAGGTGGGACCGATGCCGCTGTAGTGGTGGTTTTTTGTTCGGCTTCTTATGATGTGGTGCGCTTTAGTCAGCAGCTTCAGTCCTGTTTTGTGGCGACCAGGATCATTGGATGTACGACCGCCGGTGAGATCTCCCCCGATGGGATCTCTCGGGGTGGGGTGAGTGCTTTTGCCTTACCCAAACAGGCTTTTCAGGTTTCTACTCTGGTTATTGAATCCCTCTCCCAGCGGGATGTTGCCTCCTGTACGGCGCAGGTGGAGTCCTTTTATGCCACCTATGGACAGGAACGACCGGATACCCAGCGTTTTGCGCTGTTGTTGATTGATGGGTTGTCCCGCGCTGAAGAGGTGTTGCTGACCGCCATTGGTTCGGTCATGAGTGCCCTGCCTATTGTGGGGGGCTCGGCAGGGGATGAGCTGAGCTTTGAACGCACCTACCTGTTTCAGGACGGTAAAGTGTATGAAGATGTTGCCTTTGTTCTTTTAATCCATTCCAGTTATCACATTAAGGCGTTCAAAACAGAGCATTTACAACCTCTGGAACACAAAATGGTGGTTACCCGTGCGGATCCTGCTGAGCGGTTGGTTTATGAGATCGATGGAGGGCCTGCAGCCCATGAGTATGCGCAAGCCATGGGGTTGCCACCGGAGGCGCCACTCTCCCCCTCGCTTTTTGCGGCCCATCCGATCATGGTGCGGGTGGGGGGAGAGCACTATGTGCGCTCGGTTGCGACGGCCAATGCCGATCATAGCCTCACTTTTTTCTGTGCCATTGATCAAGGCAATGTTTTTACCCTGGGTAAAGGGGGGGATCTGGCCGGTAGTTATGAGCGCATTTTAACGCAGATGTCTGATGCGCTGGGTGCTCCCAGTCTGGTGATTGGTTTTGATTGTATTTTCCGCCGGTTGGAGGTGGATGAGACGGGTATTATCCATCAGGTTGAACAGTTGGCTTCTCGCTACCGGGTGGTGGGGTTTAATACCTATGGTGAGCAGTACCAGAGCATGCATATGAACTGCACCTTTACAGGTGTTTACATCAGTCAGGAGAAGGTTCAGGGTAAACATGCGCCCCTGGCCTCTATGAACTGGGCGGATGCTCAGCCCCCCCTGGCCGGAAGTGTGGAATCCTTAAGCCGTGAAGTGCGTAAGCTCCGGCGGGTGAATCAGGTGTTGATGGATCAGGTTGAGCGCAACAGTGATTTTCAGCAAAATGCGTATGCCATGTTCCAAACAGCCATTAAGCTGGATCATCAAGTTAAGGAGCGTACAGGTGAGTTGGAGTCGACCCTCAATGCCTTGCAGGAAACCAATCAGATGTTGGAGTGGGCTCGGCAAGAGGCGGAGCGGAACCGCCAATATCTTCAGGAGGTCATTCATAGCACATCCGAAGGTATTGTGGTCTATAACCAGGAAGGTAAGCTGACGCTGCACAACAATACCTTTACCCAGATTTTTCCAAGGCTTGCTTATATTTTAAAAGAAGGTGCTCTGTTTTCGGATATCATCCGCGCCGCCGCCTCAAGTGGGGAGATCCTGGAGGCACGTCAAGATCCGGATGCTTGGGTAAAAATGCGTTGTGCCCGTCGTGCCCATATTGGCGAGCCTTTTTTGATACACCTCTCCGACGGCCGATGTGTTCAGGTGCGTGAGCGCCACACCGATCAAGGGGATGTGGTGGGGATCTATACCGATATTACCGGTATTAAACAGGCAGAGAAAAAACGGCGGGAAACAGAGCTGGCCCAGCAGAACTTGCTGCTTCAAGCTACTCTGGCCGGGTTGAGCCAAGGGGTGGCGGTTTTTAGTCAGGATAATCACCTGTTGCAGTGGAATGATCCCTTTACGCAGCTGCTGGATCTACCCCTTCACGTGCCACAGGTTGGCATGTCGGTTGAGGCCCTGCAGGCCCATAATGCCATTTTTTATGAAGCCTTCCCCCATGCTGAAGGGCCCCAACCCCAGGGCACTTCCTCCTCCAAACAGCCCTTTATGGTCAGTGATGGGTGGATTGATACCCGTCACCACACCCTGGCTTTTACCTATGGTCTGGAAAAAAATATTGAGGTGCGGCGTAATACTATGCCGGGCGGGGGCTGTGTGTTTACCTTCTCAGACGTCACCCCTTACCGGGATGCCACGCGCGCGCTTTCTAACGCACGAGATACTCTGTCGCAGCGGGTTGCTGAACGTACCCATGAGCTGATAGAGGTCAACCAGCAGTTGCGTTTGGAGATTACCGAACGGCAGGAGATGGAGCGGTCTTTAGAGAGTGCCCGAGATGAAGCTGAAGAGGCCAATGCTCGTAAAACCAAGTTCATGGCCGTGGCCAGTCATGATCTGCTGCAACCCCTCAATGCCGCCCGCTTAATGATCTCATCGCTTTTGGAGCGAGAGATGCGGCAGGAAAATAAGCAGATGGTGCAGCGTATTAATATGGCCATGGAGGGGGTGGAGAGTCTGTTAACGGATTTGATGGATATCTCCAAATTTGATGCCAAGGTTGTGGAGGTGAATCCATCCCCCTTTGCAACAACCCGACTCCTCAACGCTTTGGAAAATGAGTTCTCTCCGGTTGCCGCTCAGGCGGGGTTGGTTTTGACGGTGCAGCATCAGAGCTATCAGGTTGTCAGTGACTATCCGTTGCTTAGCCGGGTGTTGCGCAATTTTATCTCCAATGCCATTCGCTATACGCCACACGGTGAGGTGCAGGTTCGTTGCCGGTTATCTGATGAGGCGGGTTTTTGCCGTTTTGAGGTGCAAGATAGCGGTATTGGTATCGATCAAGAGAAGTGGGCGGAGGTGTTTGAGGATTTTCGCCAACTGCCCAATTTTGCGGATGAAGATCTCAAGCGGCACAAAGGGGCTGGGTTGGGGTTGGCTATTGTAAAGCGGATTGCCCAAATTCTGGATCACCCCATTGGTTTGGACTCCACATTGGGGGAAGGTTCGCTGTTTTGGATTGATGTACCTGTTATCTCTGTACAAACCCATGAACCCGCCCAGGCCCCTTTGGTCACCACCAGTCAGAGTGAGAACTTCACCAACCTGCCTGTTTTGGTGATTGATAATGACCCAGATATACTCTACGGCATGCGCACGCTGCTTGAACCCTGGGGGTGTTTGGTCTATACCGCCCTGGATGCCACGCAGGCTGAGCAACAGTTGCAACAGGTTGTTGCGCAGGGGGCATCATTGGCGCAGGTGGTTGTGTTGGCGGACTATCAGTTGGATGATGGCGCGTTGGGACCTGAGGTGGTACAAAATCTGCGCGCGCAAAGTGGCGCTCAGCTCCCCTGTTTGGTGATTACGGCCAACTACTCCCAAGCGTTGAGCCAGCAGCTTCAAGCTGAGGGGTTCCAGGTGTTATGTAAACCCTTAAAACCCGCCAAACTACGCGCCTTATTGGCCTATACCCTGACCGCATTAGGTTAAAGGGTTGCTCTCTTTCATCATCAACAGAGCTTGGGTACGGTTGTTGACTTTAAGCTTACGAAAAATGGAGGTAATGTGAGCTTTGACCGTGGCTTCCTTAATGCCAATATCACTGGCAATAATCTTATTGGGTTTGCCTTGGGCCAGATGCTCCAGCACCAGAAGTTCGCTCGGGGTAAGGGAACGCAGCGAGCGGATGGTGTTCTCTGACGCAGGGGGGGGCTCACCAGGGGGGCTGTGGGGGGTTAATAGGTGGGCTGGCCACCACTCTCCACCCTGTAACACCACCTCCACCACCTCTTGAATCTGTGGCCTAGGGAGCGATTTTGGAATAAAGGCGGATGCACCGTAGCTCATGGCCAGGGATATGGTCTCCCGTGCTTCACTGGCCGAGACAATGATCACCGGCACTGAGGGGGCTGCACGGCGTACCTCAACCAAACCGGAAAAACCCTCCACACCCGGCATGCGTAGATCCATCAACACCAGATCCAACTCCGGATTGAGTAGCTCCAGCAGTTGATCATATGAGCTGGCTTCCTGCAGCGCCTTATGACCCGGTAGGGTCTCTAATGTATGCCGCAGAGCTTCCCTGAAGAGGGGGTGGTCATCTGCGATCAGTATACGCAACATCATACCTCTCCCCCACGGGTCTGTTCTTCACGATCGTGGATGACTGCACATGCCGTAACCAAGGACTAATTATGATCCGATGGGGAGAATCATACACATTTTCCTCATGGGCGGGTATGGGCTTATGATCAATGGGCTGCTGAATGGGGGTAGTTGGTCTTGCCGCCGTATAACAGGGCAGGGGGGCGGCGGCGGAGGTGGCGAAGAGAACCCTCTTGGTGGTTATCCGGCTTGTTGATGCCGTGTGGTTCGGCCCTAGGTGGTGTGGTCTCACCATGGGCTGTTGTGAACAGACCCCTGGTGAGACGCGCTACTTTTAGTCAAAGTGAGCTGTCCATCTTTAGGAAGGTGCGCACGGCCCCAACCACTTGATCTCGCTGTAGGGGCTTAGGCAGGATCACCACATCATCCGGCAAAGCGGCTGCGCGTTTATGGGCTGGTTGCTCTTCATCTTCACTGGGTTCCCCGAGTAGGACAATGGGGGTAATGGCATTCACCGTTTCAGCACGGCGGATACGCCGAACCTCAGCCAAGCCACCATCGGGCTGGTGGGCGCAATCCATAATAATTACCCCAAACTGGGCCGCCTGGGCATTTTCCAGGAAGCCACAACTGGCTTGGCAACCATCCAGCTCAACAGTATTCAGCCCCAGCTCTTCCAAAATCCGCTTTAAAATCATCCGAGCCACTGGATTGTGGCTGACCAGTAAGGCTTGATCTGAAACCTTGTTGACGTTCAGCGCATTGGCCAGGGACTCTTGGGGGCGCCACACTTTACGACAGGGGAGTTGAATATGGAACACACTGCCGTGGTCGGGTTCACTGCGCAGTTCAATGGTGCCATCCATCAGGTCCACCAACCGTTTGGTGATGGTTAGACCCAGACCAACCCCCCCACGGGTGCGGTTGGGCAGGTCGCCCTGATTAAAGGGTTCAAAAATGGCTTGAATCTGCTCTTCTGGGATCCCAACCCCTGTATCAGAAATGACAAAATGCAGGGTGCCTGAGCGTGCTTTAGGCTCCCCTTCATACCAGGTGTTCAGGCTAACCTGTCCTTCATGGGTGAACTTCACCGCATTGATCAGCAGGTTGTTTAATGCGTGGCGGGCACGGCCTGCATCCAGCATGATCTCTTTAGGTAGGGTGGGCGAGACCTCCATCTCAAAATTAAGATGCTTCTCCTGGGTCTTCTCTTCGATCTCATCATGCAGTTCAGTGAGCAGGGTGTTAAGGTCGCAAGGCTCCTCATGCAGGTGGAACTGCTCACTTTCAACGCGGGAGAGGTCCACCAGATCCTGAATCATGGAGGCGAGGTGAGAGGCCCCTTCCTGAATATTCTCCAGATGACGCCCCTGTTTATCACTGAGATTCTCTTCATCCCGGATCAGTTTGACACACCCTTTAATGATGTTCAGCGGGGTGCGGAACTCATGGGTCATGTGGGTCAAGAATTCGCTCTTAACCTGATTGGCGGTCTCGGCCGCGTTGCGGGCGTGTTCAATCTCTTTTTCCAGCTCAATACGGGCAGAGATATCCTCTTTAATCGAGAGAAAGTTGATCACTTTGCCATCTTGATCCCGGATGGGGGAGATGGTGTTTTTCTCCCAATAGCGCTTGCCGTTTTTCTTACGGTTACGGAACACCCCTTGCCAAGCTTTGCCCTGATTGATGGTCCCCCACAGATCCTTATAGGTTTCCCGTCCGGTCTCCCCAGACTTTAAAATGCGGGGGTTGCGCCCAATCACCTCATCTGGTCGGAAACCTGTTAGGCTGACAAACTCAGGATTAACATAGAGAATGCTGCCTTCCGTATCGGTAATCAGCAGGGCTGTGGGGCTCTGCTCCACCGCTTGAGAGAGCTTGGTAACCTCCGCCTCAATCCGTTTACGTTCCTCAATTTCATCCCGTAGATTATCTCGGGTTCGTACCACCTCTTGCATCATGCGCTCAAAGCGACTGACCAAGGTGCCCAGCTCATCTCGTGATTTCTCCTGGGTCAGTTGTGCCCCCAGGTTCTCTTGGGAAAATTCAGAAATCCGTAAAGATACCCGCCGGATGGTGCGCGTAACCCACAGCATAATAAGAATAGAGGCGAGAATAAGGACAAAAGCGGTAATGGCACGCTGTTGACGTTCTGTAATCAGAATATTCTGACTTTTCTCTTCCGCCAGTTCGGTGGAGATCAGGCTAACCATCTCGACCATGGTGCGGCTGGCTCCGCGACCTTCTAGGTTGATGAAGGTCTTACCCGCAATAATAAACTCCTTCTCCAACGCTTTTAGGGGGGTGCCGGGTAGCAGCGTTTGGGGCGCGTTACTGGCAATAATGTGTTCAGGGGAGCCCGATGCTAATGCGATGATCCCATCGGAGGGTTGGTTAGCCCCCATATGGGTGGTCATAAAGGTGTCATCCAGTGGGGTGGCGGCCACCAGCAGGCGGTTGGCTTGAGCGCTCTCGACCGGCTCTGTGAAGAGCAAGTATGGCGTGTCGCCAATTTCCACAATCATCACTGGTGCTTCCGAAGGCTTGCGGCTGAGCTTATCTAAGCTTAACAGTCCCTTCGGGGGTGGTGGCGTGGTGATGCGGTGATACACCTCCAGCGCATGGCCGTTGGATCCCGCTAAAATAAGATAGGGCACTGGGAGTAGTGAGTTGATCAACCCCTGTTCAGGTAGCCACTGAGGGGTGGCGTTATGCATGCGCGGCTTGAACTGTCCCACGCGACGGGATTCGGGGGATTGCAGGTAGGCATCCACCCGCTGTTGGCTGGCCATGAGCGTCAGCGCATCCCCATAGCTCAGCACTTTGCGTTCAAAGGCAACCCGGCTCTCCAGTGCACGTTCCCACACCTGATGGAGCAGTTCGTTATGGAACAGCTCTTTCAAATGGCGGGTTTGCCAATGGTCCAACGCCCCCCAGGTTGCCACCCCGACCAGCAGCGTGGCCAATAGGGTTTTAAAAGTCAGGGAGGTGCGTCGCAACATGCTGCGTAGCGAAGGGGTTTCTTGATCCATGGTCGCCCAGGCGATTGATTAATGAGTTAAAAAAGTCCATATGAAGACAATGGCCGAGCCCGCAGGTGGCTCGGCCAAATATGATGATACGCCCTTTCCCGGTCTGGGCAAATGGGTTTTTTGCCAAACCGGAAAAGGGGCTGTTTTTTTCAAAAAACGTCAGGTGGCTTAGGCCGGGATTATGCCTCCGCGGCAGCCGCCTCTTTGCGCTCTTTGTCGCTGCCCAGAATATCTGGGTTTTGCTTTTCGGCATGACCTGATGGATTGGTGAACTGATCGTTCAAGCGCTGTACCAGGGCATCGCTCTCTTTAAGAATGTTCTCTAACTCTTTAATGCGGCGGCTGTTCCACTCGCTGGGGGTTTTGCGCAGCAAAGAGCGTGTGGAGCGGGTGTTGAAGCTAAAGACACGCTTTAGGGTCTCCAGCATCTCAGGCTTTTTCTCTTCCCGTTCCATCTTGGCGTTGACCAACTTGGCCATCATTTTACGGATGGTAAAGTGCAGATAACCGCCAATACCCGCAAAAAGTGCCAAAATGGCTACGGAACCGATATGGGCCAGTCCAAAGCCCCCTTCAGGGTTGCTCCAATCCAGCTCCGCGGGGTTGGGTCCGGGCCAGGGCAGAGCGTTGGAGAACATGGCGATCAGCATAACGACCAGGGCGGAGCCCAGGACGATTGCATCGGTCATTAATACTTTATTGCGCCAATCAGCCAGCATACCGGTAATGCGGGGGATGACCTCTTCATTAATGCTACGGGCCGAGAACTCCAGCACACCCACAATGCGGTAGGCACGTTCCACCTCCACCTGCTGGATGCGGCTCATGATCTCTTGCATATCCTCCTCGCGCTTTCCTTCATAACGGGCACGCAAGCTGGAATCTTCAATGGGTTTGGCCGCTTCTTTATTGTAGATCTGGTAAAAACGACCAGCCGTCAGGCCCGATTGGGAGAGTGAACGCTGCCATGCCGCCACCACATCTTCCAGGTTATCCTCTTGGGCTGTGCAATCAATTTGATTAAGCACAAAGAGAAATTTGTTGGAGTCGTGACGGTGAATGGTGTTGGCAACCAGATGCTCCAGGGTGTCGCGCATGGCGCCGGGTTCGGGGTGGCGGGCATCAAAGAACACCAACACCAGATCGGCCAGCTCCATAATATGATCGGTAATACGCAGGGTTGAGTTGCGTTGATCGTCGGCATCAAAACCGGGGGAGTCGATCACAATTTTACCGCGCAGATCTTCAGAACGGCAGGTTTTTAGCTGGAGATAAGCATCGATACGGCGTCCTTCTCCCTCTACAACCTGGTCGATATCACGGCTGATTTGGTAAAAGGGGAAGCGGGGGTCAGCATCCAGGGCAAGACCGGGCAGTGTGTGGCTTTCGGCTTCTTTGCTGTAGCACAGCACGGTGAACTTGTCATCCACGGCCTGATTGCCGGTGCGCTGTAATTTATCATCTAAAAAGGTGTTGATAAAGGTGGACTTGCCTGCTGAAAAGGTGCCCAGGATTGAGATCAATGGCCACCAGGGAACCCGGGTGGCATAGGAGTCGTCGGGATCCAGGATGCCCAATTTATAGGCGATGGCGTCGAGTTCGCGGAAATGTCTAACCGCCTGAATAAGTACTGGGTTTTCTTCCTGTAGGTGATTCTCCAGACTGTCAAGTCTGCGTTTGACCAGGGTACTGGGACCTTGCTGCATCTTCCACGCCTCCTCGTTACTTACGGGACACTTTTTTTCCGAAAAAGCTACGCCTTTTTGTAGGAATGGTGTAGTCTCTTGTTGGGGTATAGGTGTATTTTATACACCCTCTTGAGTGTCCATTATAGTATGGGCCGTCCAATCATTTTCTAAAAAGCAGTGTACCCATATTATGGGGTGGATTGAATCCCAATTTTTGCTAAATTTTGAAAAAAAACGTGGAAGTTTAAACCGGTGAGGCAAAAGTTCAGTAGCGTGGGCTGCCTCATCGAATCTTTAGTTTCAGCAACCTAAAGAAGAGCGGGGTTGAGTTATGTCCAAGGAAACCATCACCATTCGCGATAACCGTACCGGTAAAGAAGTGGAGTTACCCATTCAAGAGGGTACAGCCGGGCCGCCCGTGGTGGATGTGACCAAATTTTATAAGGATTTCGGTCTGTTTACTCTGGACCCAGGGTTTCGTTCCACCGGTTCCTGCCAAAGTACCATCACCTTTATCGATGGTGACAAAGGTATCCTGTTGCACCGGGGCTACCCGATTGAGCAACTGGCTGAGCAAAGCTCTTTCCTGGAGGTCTGTTATCTGCTGTTGAACGATGACCTGCCCAGCAAAGAAGAGTTTCAGAAGTTTGAGAATACCATCACGCATCACACCATGGTGCATGAGCAGCTGTTGCGTTTCTTCTCCGGTTACCGCCGGGATGCCCACCCCATGGCCATCATGGTCGGGGTCGTTGGCGCACTGTCTGCCTTCTATCATGATGCCCTGGATATTCGTGATCCTCAGCATCGTCTGATCTCAGCCCATCGTTTGATCGCCAAGATCCCAACCATTGCTGCGGCCTCTTACAAGTATCACAACGGTCAGCCTTTTGTTTACCCCAACAACAAAATGAGCTACTCCGAGAACTTCTTGAACATGATGTTCAAGACCCCTTGTGATGAAGACTTCAGCATTGATCCGCGCTTGGTGAGTGCCATGGATAAGATCTTTATCCTGCACGCAGATCATGAGCAGAATGCTTCGACATCCACCGTGCGTCTGGCGGGTTCTTCTCTGGCCAACCCCTATGCCGCCCTGTCGGCTGGTATCTCCGCGCTGTGGGGACCTGCTCACGGTGGTGCCAATGAAGCTGTGCTGAAAATGCTCGGCGAAATTGGTAGTGTGGATAAGATTGAAGAGTACATTGAAAAAGCCAAGGATCCAGACGATCCCTTCCGTCTCATGGGCTTTGGGCACCGTGTGTACAAAAACCACGACCCCCGTGCGGTTGTGCTGAAAGGGGCCTGTCAAGAGGTTCTGGACGCCGTGGGTAGGCATGATGAGCCCATGTTCAAGATCGCCATGAAGCTAGAAGAGATTGCTCTGAGTGATGAGTACTTCATCAAGAAGAAGCTCTTCCCCAATGTGGACTTCTACTCCGGTATCATCCTCTCCGCCATCGGCATTCCGGTGAACATGTTCACCGTGATCTTTGCTCTGGCCCGTACCGTGGGTTGGGTCAGCCAGTGGAAAGAGATGATCGAAGAGGAAGGTCAATCTATCGGTCGTCCCCGTCAGCTCTATGTTGGTGCAGCCCAGCGTGACTATGTGCCCTTAGATAAGCGTGGATGAGGGGAGCTTAAGCTTTCCCTAAAACCCACTATTGACAAAGTGGGGTGTAAAATCGCATAGTTCGATATTTACATCCTTTGAGAAATGCGCCCGCCTTCATCACTGGAGGCGGGCGTCTTGTTCGAGACCGGTTGGCTTGTGGGCAGGGTCTAGGGAGATACGCGCTGTATTTACCTGCTTTTGCGCCATAAAGAAAACCGGTCAATTGTTCTTTGTTATGGGAGTCGAGTCGTGAAATTGACCGGCGCGGAAATCATCGTTCAGTGCCTGCTTGAGCAGGAAGTTAAAACCGTTTTTGGCTATCCAGGCGGTGCCGTACTGAACATTTATGATGAAATCTATAAATGTGAAGATATCCAGCATGTGCTGGGTCGGCATGAGCAAGGTTTGCTGCACGCAGCAGACGGTTACGCCCGGGCAACCGGTGAGGTGGGGGTAGCCCTGGTGACCTCAGGTCCGGGTGCCACCAACGCTGTTACTGGCTTGGCCACCGCCTATATGGACTCGATCCCTATGGTCTGCATTACCGGTCAGGTGCCGGTACCGCTGATTGGTAATGACGCCTTCCAGGAGGCCGATACCGTGGGTATTACCCGCTCCTGCACCAAGCATAACTACTTGGTGAAGGATGTGAAGGATCTTGCCCGTGTGATCCGTGAGGCCTTCTACATTGCCCGTACAGGCCGTCCTGGTCCTGTGTTGGTGGATGTGCCCAAGGATATCACCATCGCCACCACCAACTATGAGCCAGCCAAAGGTGAGGTATCTATCCGCTCGTATAAGCCCACCACCACCGGTCATACGGGGCAGATGCGCAAAGCGGTTGAGCTTATGGCCAAGGCCAAGCGTCCACTCTTCTACACCGGCGGTGGGGTTATCCTCTCCGATGCAGCAGATGAGCTGACCAAAATGGCCCGTAAGGTGGGTGCGCCCATTACCAACACCCTTATGGGTTTGGGGGGCTACCCCTGCACCGATAAGCAGTTTGTGGGTATGTTGGGCATGCATGGTACCTACGAGGCCAACATGGCGGTGAGCCGTTGTGATCTGCTGATTGCCATTGGCGCTCGGTTTGATGATCGGGTAACCGGCAAGATTGCTGAATTTGCACCGGAAGCCAAGATTATCCATGTGGATGTAGATCCAACCTCCATTTCTAAAAATGTGGAAGTGGATGTGCCCATCGTTGGGGATATCAAAAAAGTCCTCACCAAAATGTTGCCTATGATGGAAGAGGATGCCTTTACCCAAAATCGCCCAGATATGGGGGATTGGTGGGTTGAGGTTGAGGCTTGGCGTCGCAAAGAGTGCCTGAAGTTTGACCAGAGCGACGATGTCATTGAAGCCCAATATGTGATCCAGAAGCTCTATGAGCTGACCAAAGGCAACGCCATCGTAGCCACGGATGTGGGTCAACATCAAATGTGGGCCGCACAGTTCTACGGTTTTGAAAAGCCCCGTCGCTGGCTCACCTCTGGTGGTCTGGGTACCATGGGCTACGGCTTACCAGCGGCCATGGGTGCGCAAATGGCGTTCCCCAATGATACCGTGGTGTTGATCACAGGTGAGAGTTCGATCCAGATGAACATCCAGGAGTTGGCGACTTTGAAGCAGTATAATCTGCCCATCAAGATTGCCATTCTCAATAACAGCTTCCTGGGGATGGTGCGTCAGTGGCAGGAGCTCTTCTATGAGCGCCGTTATGCTGAGTCAGATATGACCGTACAGCCTGATTTTGTACAGTTGGCCCAGGCCTACGGGGCCACCGGTATGATGACCAGCCGTCCTGTTGAAGTGACGGGTGTGATTGAGAAAGCGTTGGCTGTGGATGGTCCTGTGGTTATGGACTTCCGCGTAAACCGTGAAGCCAACGTCTATCCCATGGTGCCCGCTGGTGCGGCCCTCAATGAAATGATTTTGCTGTAAGGGGAGGGTGCCATGAAACATGTTCTTTCCGTTTTGGTTGAGAATGAAGCAGGTGTCCTAACACGGGTATCTGGTCTATTTTCAGCCCGTGGCTTTAACATTGAGAGCCTGACTGTGGCACCTGTAGGTGATGGGGAGACCTCCCGCATTACCTTGGTGACCGTGGGTGAAGACAACATTATTGAGCAGATCATTAAGCAGTTGCATAAGCTGGTTCCTGTGATCCAGGTGCATGATCTGACCGAGCGTTCCCATGTGGAGCGTGAGTTGATGATGGTGAAGGTGGATGCGGAGCGTGATGTCCGGGCAGAAGTGTTGCGTATTGCCGATATCTTCCGTTCCCGGGTGGTGGATGCTACCCCCAACACCTTTGTGGTTGAAGTGACCGGCAGTAGCGATAAGTTGGATGCCTGCCTGAATCTGTTAACCCCGCTGGGTGTGGTTGAGGTTGTACGTACTGGTAAAGTAGCCATGGCACGTGGACCTAAGCGTATGAAAGAAGTATTGCCCGCATAAGTGGGCGGAGCATTATAACGGGGTTAAGGTTCTCTTTATCCCCCGGGGCAGGATTGCCCCAATCGCGTTCAGGTGCTTGGAGCGTCTATTCAAGCCCGTCTATTAAAACAGCCGCACCGTTTGTTGGTGCGATACAGGAAAAAACCTCGAACAGAGGGCAGAGGAGTCACCTACGATGAAAGTGTATTACGACAGCGACGCCGATTTGGGTCTGATTCAATCCAAGAAAGTGGCCATCATTGGCTACGGTTCCCAAGGGCATGCCCATGCGTTGAACCTGAAGGATTCCGGTGTGGATGTAGTGGTTGGCCTGCGTGCTGGCTCCTCCTCCTGGGCCAAAGCTGAGGGTTCCGGCCTTAAAGTGGCTGAAGTGGCTGACGCTGTTGGCGGCGCTGATTTGGTGATGCTGCTGGTTCCCGATGAGCATCAAGCCAAGATCTATCGTGATCAGGTTGCACCTAACCTTAAAGATGATGCCGCCCTGGTCTTTGCTCATGGCTTCAACATCCACTACGGTCAGATCGAAGCACCTGCAGGTGTTGACGTGTTCCTGGTAGCCCCTAAAGGCCCTGGTCACCTGGTCCGTGCTGAATACCTGCGTGGCGGTGGTGTGCCTAGCCTGGTGGCCATTCATCAAAACGCCACGGGTAAAGCTCTGGACATCGCGCTGTCCTACGCTTCTGCCAATGGTGGCGGCCGCGCCGGTGTCATCGAAACCTCCTTCAAGGAAGAGACCGAGACCGATCTGTTCGGTGAGCAAGCCGTACTGTGCGGCGGTGTGACAGCTCTGATTCAGGCGGGTTTTGAGACGCTGGTTGAAGCGGGTTATGCCCCTGAGATGGCTTACTTCGAGTGTCTGCATGAGACCAAGCTGATTGTGGACTTGATCTATGAAGGTGGTATCGCCAACATGCGTTACTCCATCTCCAACACCGCTGAGTATGGTGACCTGACCCGTGGTCCTCGTGTTATCACCGACGAGACCAAGAAAGAGATGAAGAAGATTCTTGATGAGATCCAGACCGGTGAGTTCCCCCGTGAGTGGATTTCAGAGAACATCTCCGGTCGTCCTAAGTTCCTGGGCCTGCGTCGTCGCGGTGAAGCCCACCAGATCGAGGAAGTTGGCGGCAAGTTGCGCGCCATGATGCCTTGGATCCAGTCCAGCAAGCTGGTGGACAAAGAGAAGAACTAAGCTTTATTGGCTTAGCTGAAAAAGGGGGGCGTTCGTACAGTGGTACGGACGCCCTTCTTGTTTTATCCCTTGTTTCTTGGCTTAAGAAAAGGCCCTTTGCCCTTGAGATTAAGATGCCTTGGTGGGGGGATGTGCTGTGTTTAAGCATGTTTGGGCTCTGTAGAGGTAGATCTTTAACGCGCCCCTGTTTTTGTTGAGGGGGGCGGGTGAGATCTTAAACCAGAGGCGTTTACCCTTAAGTCAGGTGTGGATGCATAGGGATGGCGTGGCGGGCAGCGCCTGCCGGGTTTTAGGAGAATGTCAGGTTTCCCCTTGCTCCTAGGCGAGGATAAATCGACACTGTAGCGGCGGTCTGGTTCGCCCCAGGCTGTAATTTATTGAAAACACCACGCTGGTCACTGGATCAGGGTTGATCACGAAGGATAGTCAATCATGGAAAAGACAGGCCCTGTAGCCAAAGAGGGTTACCCTTTTATTGCCATTTTTATTGGGGTGGCGGCCATCAGTACCGCGCTTAATTTGCACAGCATTCTCCAGTTAGTGCTGTGGGTGCTGGCGCTATGGTGTATCTGGTTCTTCCGTGACCCAGAACGTGAAACCGATGCCCCTGCGGATGCGGTTATTGCCCCGGCAGATGGTAAAATTGTGGCCATTCGAGAGATGGAAAAAGGGCCGCTTACCGATGAGCCCGTGCGGATGGTCTCCATTTTTATGAATGTGTTTAACGTACATGTGAACCGGGCCCCGATTGCCGGTACGGTGACGAAGATTAGTTACCACCCAGGTAAGTTTGTGAATGCCGACCTGGATAAAGCTTCGATTGAAAATGAGCGTAATGTGTTGCTCATGGACAATGGTAAAGGTGTTAAAGTGGCCTTTCAGCAGGTCGCTGGCCTGGTGGCTCGACGTATTGTGTGCCGGATTCCAGAAAACACCCCTCTGCAGCGCGGTGAACGCTTTGGTCTGATCCGCTTTGGTTCGCGGGTGGATGTGTTCTTTCCCATGGATGCCGAGATCTCTGTTAATCTGGGCGACAAAACCGAATCCGGGGTTACGACCCTGGGTGTGTTGAAGAATCAAGAAAGCTGAGATCATGGTCGAACCTGACGCGCCCAACCCCAAAAAAGCGGTCTATATTCTGCCCAACCTGTTGACGACAGCGGGGATGTTTTTTGGTTTTTTCAGCATCATTGCAGCCTTGACAGGCCGTTATGAGTTGGGGGCCATTACCATCTTTATTGCGGCGATTTTTGATGCGCTGGATGGACGTGTGGCGCGGGCTATGGGGGCGACTTCGGCCTTTGGTAAGGAGTATGACTCCTTAGCGGATTTCCTCTCCTTTGGTATTGCACCGGCGATTTTGGTGCAGCAGTGGGCGCTGGATCCTTTTAACCGCGTTGGTTGGGCGGCGGTGTTTTTCTACACGGTGTGTGGGGCGTTGCGCTTGGCACGCTTTAATGTGCAGCACTATGTGCAGGAATCCCGTATCTCCAAGCGCTATTTCCAAGGCTTGCCCAGTCCCATGGCCGCTATGGTCATGGCCGGTATGGTGCTGTTGTTGCTGGATTGGGACCTGTTGACGATTGCAGATGGCAGCCAGAAGACCTTTGGTGGCTGGGTGGTGTTGGCGGTGGTGATTACCATGGGTGGTTTGATGGTAAGCAACATTCGTTTCCGCAGTTTTAAGGATTTTAACTGGCACCGTGAGAAGCCGTTTATGACCTTGGTGGCGGTGGCGGCTTCTATGGCGCTGTTGGCAATGCATACCCATACGACACTGTTTGCTGTTGTGGCGGGCTATCTGCTGCTGGGTTTCCATAGTCATCGTGAATATTTGATGCTATTGGCTGAGGGCAAAGAGGTTGAAGAGGATGAGGTTGAAGATCTGAGTGTCTGACCCCATCTTACGCTACGGGGTCTGGATGCTAAGCGCCAATCGATGAGGATGGTGAAGCCTATGCTTGGGTTAGGGCTTCACCCTTCACCCTCACTGCAACCGTGCCAGAAGGCTGGCTTGGCCCGCTCTGGCTCCCCTGTACGGTTTAAGGGGCTCTTTGTACCTGTTGGGTCGGTTGGCTCGCCGCTCTGGCATGTTTGGCTGTTGGGTGAAATAGGGCCCTGCCAAAAGTGATAAGCATTAAATCCCGTGAGAAGATTGGGAACTTCTGCCCCCAGCCTCTCCTCACATCTTTACATTATAAATCGTGAACGACCGCACCGCATAGCCGCACGGGGGAACTCACCATGCCGACCAGCAACCGCATTATAATTTTTGATACCACCCTGCGGGATGGAGAACAATCGCCTGGCGCCTCTATGAATGTGGAAGAGAAGCTGCGCATTGCCAAGCAGCTTGAGCGTCTGAAAGTGGATGTGATTGAAGCCGGTTTTCCGATTGCATCCCCCGGTGATTTTATTGGTGTAAAAACCGTGGCTGATGCCATTAAAGGGTGTCAGGTTGCCGGTCTGTGCCGGGCTAAGGCGGCAGATATCGACCGTGCCTGGGAGGCGCTGAAGGGCGGGGTGGATCCCCGTATCCACACCTTTATTGCGACCAGCCCTATCCACATGCAGCATAAGTTGCGTATGGAGCCCGAGCAGGTGATTGAAGCGGCGGTGGATGCAGTAAAAAGGGCCAAGTCCCACACCAGTAATGTGGAGTGGTCTGCGGAAGATGCCGGACGTACGGAGCCTGATTTTCTCTGCCGCATTGTTGAAGCGGTGATCAAGGCTGGTGCGACCACGGTGAATATTCCCGATACAGTGGGGTATACCTTGCCCCATGAGTATGGCGAGCGCATAAAAAACCTGGTGGATCGGGTGCCCAATATCGATCAAGCGGTTATCTCTGTGCATTGCCATAATGATTTGGGGTTGGCGGTGGCGAACTCTCTGGCTGCTGTGGTCAATGGGGCCCGTCAGGTGGAGTGTACCATCAACGGTTTGGGGGAGCGTGCGGGGAATGCCTCTTTGGAAGAGGTGGTCATGGCTCTGCGAACCCGTAAGGATATCCTGCCCTTTGAGTGCCAGGTTGATACCACAGAGATCGTGCGCAGTTCCAAGTTGGTCTCCTCCGTAACCGGTTTTCCAGTGCAGCCCAATAAAGCCATTGTGGGGGCCAATGCCTTTGCCCATGAGTCGGGTATTCACCAGGATGGTGTGCTGAAAAAAGCGGATACCTATGAAATTATGACACCCGAGTCGGTAGGGTTGACCACCAACCGTATGGTGTTGGGTAAGCACTCGGGTCGCCACGCCTTTAAGGATCGTTTGGAGAGCCTGGGGCATGATCTGAATGAAGAACAGTTAAAACGCGCTTTTGAGCGTTTTAAAGAGCTGGCGGATAAAAAGCACGAACTGTTTGATGAAGATCTGGAAGTGTTGGTGGATGATGAAATGTACCGCCACTTCAGTGCCTACTATAAGCTCTCTCGCCTGCATGTGGCCTGTGGCACCCGTGATACCCCCGTGGCGGTGGTGCAGATTGAGCGTGATGGCGATGAGCGTATGCACAGTGCCTGGGGTAAAGGCTCGGTGGAGTCGGTCTTTAACGCCCTGCGTAAACTTATTCCCGAAGCGGCCGAGGCAGAAGTGCTGCTCTATCAGGTGCGGGCAGTCACTGAGGGTATTGATGCCCAAGGGGAGGTGACGGTGCGTCTGCGTTTAGGGGATGCCACCATCGTACAGGGGCAGGGGGCAGATACTGATATTGTGATCGCTTCGGCCCATGCCTTTATTAACGCTTTGAATAAAGCAGCCTTCCAGCGCCATAAACCCACCAAAGGGGTATAGCCTTGGCCGGTGTGCCCTGCTTATAACAGGCAGGCGCTGTGTGGCTCTGTCGGTTTACGGGAACGTAAGCCGTGTGCCTAGGCGTGGTGTCTATTAAACCCGTTTGGGATCCGCTGTCGGCGGGGTAAGGCTCAGGCCGTATGGCGGGTAGAGTGTTCTGCCCGTTGTGTCTGTGCGTTTAAACTGTGGGCCTCTCTTTTCTCAAGGTAGGGTTATCGAGCTGCTGAGGGGCGGGCGCCAAGATCTTCTAAATTCAGGGTCTGGTGGTGTCACTGAGCCGGGTGGAATAATCCCCCAAGGGGTGGGTGGATAGAGACATCTTTTTGCAGCTCCTAGACCCCCCCTAAACAGAGACATTGGACAGAGAACCTTCCCCCTGCTACGATGTTTTGGCACACGGCTTGATTCATAAGGGGGTAAGGCACCGCTTTTTGGGGCCGAATCTGGATCAAATTGCCCACCAAGGGAGATGAACATGAGCATCCGTCGCGTTGATAAACCGGGCACGTCCCTGCCCACGACGGGTACCCGACGTACCGCACAACGTGGTGCCGTCTCGGGGGAAAAATTTACCGAAGCCCTGGACTCTGCCCAGTCCTCAACGGTGGATGCGGTCGATGAAGTAGCCTCGACCGATGCCGTAGAGCGGGTTGATCAGGTCTCTGACCAGACCAAGCGTCGCCAGTTGAAACAGGCTGATGAAGTGCTGGAAACCCTCAGCGCATTGGAAGAGGACCTGCAAGGTTCTGCCTCCAAGAGTGATGAGGAGGTTATGGACCGTCTGCGTGAAACCCGGGACGAGGCCCTGCGTAACTTAACTGAAGAGACCCGTGGGGGCGAAGAGCGGGAGCTACTGCACCGTACCGCCGTTATGGCCACTGTGGAGTTGGCCAAAAAAGACCGGGGTGACTACCACTAATCTGTGGTCTCACTTTTTAGCCAAATCATGAAATCGAAAAGCCGCTGTCGATACTAGGTGACGACAGCGGCTTTTTTTTATATGATGCTCCGATTGTACCCTTGGCGAAGCGGGGCAGAAGGTGTGGAAGGCTTGCTTGTATCGGCATCCCCCTTGGTTTTATCCCCTCTTCAAATAGCGCACCATTTTCATCCTCTTTAAAAGATGTTTAGGGTGCCTGTTTAACCTATCTTTGGCATGTGACGACCCAATATGTCGTTGGATCATATACGCAATTTCTCCATTATCGCCCATATTGACCATGGTAAAAGTACCCTGGCCGACCGTCTGATCGAATATACCGGTGCGCTTAGCGAACGGGATATGAAAGAGCAGGTGCTCGACAGTATGGAGCTGGAACGGGAACGTGGTATCACCATTAAGGCTCAGTCCGTGCGACTGGAATATAAAGCCAAAAATGGGAATACCTACATTCTGAACCTGATCGATACCCCCGGACATGTAGACTTTACCTACGAGGTCTCTCGCTCACTGGCCGCTTGTGAGGGGGCACTACTGATTGTAGATGCCGCTCAAGGGGTCGAGGCTCAGACGTTGGCAAACGTCTATATGGCGATTGAGCATGATCTGGAGATTATTCCTGTTCTCAATAAAATTGACCTGCCCTCTGCAGAACCCGAACGGGTGAAAGAGCAGATTGAGGAGGTCATTGGCCTGGATACCACGGATGCCATTGAAGCTTCGGCTAAATCCGGTATTGGTATTGAGGAGATCCTGGAAGCCATTGTGCTGCGGGTTCCCCCACCACAAGGGGATCTTGACGCTCCCACCAAAGCACTGGTGGTGGACTCCTGGTATGACAACTACCTTGGGGTGGTCTCTCTGGCCCGGATTTACGATGGTAAGCTTAAGGCAGGGGATAAAATCCGCTTTATGGGGGTTGGTATGGACTACCCCATGGATAGTGTGGCTTTTTTGACCCCAACCTTGACCAAAGTAAAAGAGGCCAAGGCCGGTGAAGTGTGCTGTGTGCTGGCGGGTATTAAAAAACTGGCTGATGCACGGGTGGGGGATACCATTACCACCGTACGACGCCCCTGTGAGGAACAGCTCTCGGGCTTTCAGCCCGCTAAATCCATGGTCTTTGCAGGTCTCTACCCGGTGGACTCCGCCGACTATGAAGATCTTAAAGAAGCACTGGAAAAACTCTCCCTGAACGATGCTGCGGTCAGCTACGAAATGGAAACCTCCCCTGCATTGGGCTTTGGCTTCCGTTGTGGCTTTTTAGGCATGCTGCATATGGAGATTATTCAGGAGCGCCTGGAGCGTGAGTTTAATCTGGATCTGGTCACCACAGCCCCAACGGTGGTCTATCGGGTGAAAAAGACCGATGGTGAGACCGTCGATATCCGCAGCCCTGGTGAGCTGCCCCCGCCCAATAAGCGGGAGTATATTGAAGAGCCCTATATTTTGGCGGCCATTATGGTGCCAGCAGACTTTATGGGGCCGGTCATGCAGCTCTGTACCGAGCGCCGTGGCACGCAGAAGGATATGAGCTACATTTCAGAAACACGGGTTATGATTCAATATGAAATGCCCATGTCTGAAGTGGTCATGGACTTCTTTGACCGTTTAAAATCCATGACCAAAGGCTATGCTTCTTTGGATTATCAACTGCTGGATTACCGGCAGAGCGATCTGGTGAAGTTGGATATCTTGATCAATGGTGATCCGGTGGATGCCTTGACGGTGATTGTGCATCGGGATATCAGCCAGTTCCGTGGCCGTGAACTGGCCAAAAAGATGAAAGAAATTATTCACCGGCAGATGTTTGATGTGGCGGTGCAAGCCTGTATTGGTGGCAAAATTATTGCGCGGGAGACGGTTAAAGCACTGCGCAAAAATGTGACCGCCAAATGTTATGGTGGGGATATCAGCCGTAAGCGGAAACTGCTGGAAAAGCAGAAGGCTGGTAAAAAACGCATGAAGCAGGTTGGTAAGGTGGAAATTCCCCAAGAGGCCTTCTTGGCCGTGCTGAAGGTAGACTAAATCATGCTCAAGCGGCAAACCAAACATCTGTGGCATGGTGTTCTCTTTATGCTGGCCGGGCTGTTCATGCTGGGTGGCTATGTGGCCGTTAGCCTGGATGGCGCGGTGGTGGTTGAGCCTTTCCATTTTTGGACGGCTGTAGCGGTTGTGATGATCCTGGGCGGCGGCTTTATGATGCTGCGCGGGAAGAGCTGGTTTGAAAAGGAGAGTATTGCCCTGGAGTATTACGACGCCATTGTCGTGGCTTTGGGCTTTGCTCTATTGATCCGTACCTTTGTGGTTGAACCGTTTAAGATTCCATCGGGTTCGATGATTCCCACCCTCTTGGTGGGGGATTACCTGTTTGTTAACAAGTTGGCCTACGGTTATCGGCTGCCCTACACCCAAAAGCGCATTTTAATGGGGGATGGCCCCGAGCGTGGGGATGTGGCGGTTTTTAAATTTCCCATGGAGCCTTCCAAGGACTATATCAAGCGTATTGTGGCCCTACCTGGGGACCGGGTCTCTTATGAGAATAAGCGGCTCTACATCAACGGTAAGCCGCTGGATTATAAGATGACTGGCGAATACAGCTACCTCAATGAGTATGAGCGCCGTATTAATACGCTGGGATTAAAAGAGAACAATGGTGAACGCAGCTATCGGGTTTTGATCCAACCCAATGTACCGGCTGCTTTTCCCATGGAACATGTGGTGCCAGAAGGGCACTACTTCGCCATGGGGGATAACCGGGACAACAGTAATGATAGCCGTTACTGGGGCTATGTTCCGGCCTTTCGTCTGGTCGGACGAGCCACCCGCCTGTTTTGGTCTTGGGACCATGTAGAAGGGCGTGTGCGCTTTGACCGGGTGGGTGATCCCATCCGTTAACCTGGAACCGTAAGGTACCCTCATGAAACCGCAGCATGCGTTACCGGGTGTGGAAAAACTGGAGCAGCAGCTACACTACAGCTTTGCCAATCCCGCCCTGCTGCATTTGGCCCTGACACACCGCTCCGCCCCTTTGGATGCCCAAAAAGCAGACGAGGCCGTTGCTACGGCCCATAACGAACGTCTGGAATTTCTGGGTGACTCCGTACTCAACCTCATTGTTTCCCACATGCTCTATAACCGCTTTGGTGAGGTGCCTGAAGGGCAGCTCTCTCAGTGGCGTGCCATGTTGGTGAACACCCGTTCTTTGAGTGAAGTGGCCAAAGAGATTGGGGTGGGGGCTTATTTGCGTATGGGCCGAGGCGAGGCCAAAAGTGGTGGGCGGGATAAATCCTCCATTTTGGGCAACGCCTTGGAAGCGCTTTTAGGCGCGATCTATATGGATGGCGGTTTTATGGCCTCAGAAGAGGTGGTTAAACGGCTGTTCCAGTCCCGTGTTGATGCCATTGAACCCAAACAGCAGGGCAAGGACTATAAAACCCTGCTGCAAGAGTATCTACAAGCTCGGGGGGAAGCTTTGCCGATCTATACTGTGCTTAGCTCAGATGGTCCCCCCCATGAGCGTACCTTTGTGGTCTCCTGCCAACCCCGCGAGCATATGACTGGCCAGGGGCAGGGGCGTAGTAAACGAGAAGCTGAACAGCAAGCCGCGCAGCAGGCGTTGGCACAGCTGAGAGAGAGTGAGACCTAACTATGTCCGAGAACTTTCGTTCCGGTTTTGTGGCGATTGTGGGCCGTCCCAATATGGGTAAATCCACCTTTTTGAACCGGGTCATGGGGCAGAAGTTGGCCATTGTTAGTCCCAAGCCACAGACCACCCGAACTCGGGTGTTGGGTGCGCTGAACCGGGATAATTGCCAGATGGTGTTTCTGGATACACCGGGTATTCATAAAGCGGGTAAAAACCTACTCAACAAAGCGATGGTGCAAACCGCGATGCAGAGCTGCCAAGAGGTTGAGGCTGTTCTGTATTTTGTGGATGCTCAAAAAGGGGTGACCGAGGGTGACCTGGAAATTGTTCAGCGCCTGCCCCGTGGTGAAGCCCCCATCTACCTGGTGATCAACAAGGTGGATAAGGTAGAGCAAGAGCAGCTGTTACCCCTGCTGGCTAAGGCGGGTGAGAGCGGCATGCCCTTTGATGAGGTTATTCCCATCTCTGCCCTTGAAGGCAGTAACGTTCAGTACTTGGTTGAGCTGCTGGATAAAAAAATGCTCGCGGGCCCCCGTTATTTCCCTGAAGATATGGTGACTGACCAGCCTGAGCGTTTTATCGCTGGGGAGATTGTTCGGGAGAAGCTGTTTCTTAATCTGCAACAGGAGCTACCCTATGCCTTGGCGGTACAGGTTGAGCACTATGAGGAGCGGGAAAACGGCCAGTTGGAGTTCCATGCACTGATTATTGTGCACCGGGATAGCCACAAGGCGATGGTCATTGGTAAAAAAGGGGCCATGTTGAAAAAAATTGGTTCCGCAGCCCGTTTTGAGCTGGAGCGGCTGTTGGGCACCAAGGTGGTGCTTAAGTGCTGGGTGAAGGTTAAGAAAGATTGGATGGATAACCGACAGCTGCTGCAGGAATTTGGATATCCCGACGATTTAAGCGAGTAAGTGGTCCATGCCTGAAGGGGTGCAACCGGCCATTGTACTGCGACGCATTCCCTACCGGGACAGCTCGTTGGTACTTAACCTGTTTACTCAGGAACATGGGGTGCGTTCGGTTATGGCAAAAGGGGCCCGAAAAGGCTCTAAAAGTCTACCGAGGGGGGATCTGGCAGGCTTTCATACCCTGGGCGTGCAGCTTAGTGGTCGGGAAGGGCAGAGTATGATGACACTGCGGCGGGTGGAAATTCTCTCCCCTCGCCACGGTTTAATGCATCATGTTGCTGGCAGCAGTGCCGCCCAGTTAATGCTGGAACAGGTGTATCGCCTGTTTCCCGCAGAAGATCCCCACCCAGGTTTGTTTGCCGCTTTGGATGGTGCGATGGCACGGTTGGAGGCTCAGGCATCACCACTGCAGGTGGTCGGCCTGTGGCAAGGGCAGTTACTGCATAGCCTGGGTTTTGGTTGGCAGACAGCGTGCTGTGCAGGGTGTGGCCAGGGAGATGATCTGATTTTTTTCTCCCCCAAACGTAACCAAACGGTTTGCCGGATGTGTGGTATCCCGCATCGTGATCGACTCTTGCCGCTGGCGGAAGGGGTGCTGGCACTTATGCGGGGAGAGATGGTTGAGGATCTCCGGGCACAACGTAATCTCCTGGCGCTTACCTGTAAGCTGCTGGAGCGCCATGGTGAGAAAGCTTTTCATGCTCTGGAGCCCTTTTTAAACGTTTCAGGGCTTAGATAAAGACTCTTTAGGAGTAGATCCATGTTGGATAAGCAACTGTTGGATATTTTAGTTTGCCCCGTATGCAAAAATGCACTGCAAGTGAATAAAGAGCATACCGAACTGCTGTGTGAAAAAGATAAATTGGCCTTCCCTGTACGGGATGACATTCCTGTCATGCTGGTTGAAGAGGCCCGAAAACTTGAGGATGATAATGTTTGACCAACCTCCCAGTATTGGCGGTGGGGCCCCTGACGCGGGCTCTGCCGTTCAAACAATGTCCCTGCAGGAGCCGTTGTCATGGATCTGATTACCGTGCTGCAACTGCTTCTTTTTGTTGTTCTTCTGCTCCTCTCCGGGCTTTTTTCAAGTTCTGAGACGGCTCTGTTCTCTCTGGATAAGCTTACACTGGAACGGATGCGCCAAAATCAGCATCCTAAGCTTGCACAGATCCAAACTCTGCTCAGTGAACCACGGCGTCTGATTGTGACCATCCTCATTGGTAATGAGCTGGTTAATGTGGCGGCCTCCAATATTTCGGCAACCTTGGTGATGCAGTTCATGGGGGGGACCGATGCATGGTGGGTCAACATCTTTATTATGCTGCCCATTCTACTGCTGGTTGGGGAAATTACCCCCAAAACCATTGCGGTGAGAAATAATGATACCGTCTCAGGTTTGGTCGTCGGTCCCATTAATCTGTTTGCCACTCTGGTCACGCCGTTACGGGGCGTTGTACGGGTTATCTCTGAACTGTTGATCACCTTATTGACGGGGGGGCGAAAGCGCTCATCAGGCAATATTGTGACAGAGGATCTGGTACGTACCTTGGCGGATGAGGCGGCTGAGGATGGTGACCTGGATGAGGTTGAAGCGGAGTATATTCACAACATTATTGAGTTTGGTAATCAGACGGTCGAAGCGGTGATGACCCCGCGCTCCAATATGGTCACCCTGAATATGGATGATTCCATGGATGAGGTGATGGCGGTGTTACGGGAGCAACGGGTAAGCCGGGTTCCGGTTTTTGATGAGGAGAATGAGGCTGTTGTTGGGGTGCTCTATTACCGTGATCTGCTCTCAAACGATGTCTCACTCTTTAAAAATATGCAGGAGCTGCGGCCGATCCTGCGTCGTCCGTTCTATGTGCCAGAGACCAAGCCTATCTTGGACCTGATGCATAACTTCCGAGAAAAAAAGCGCTCGTTGGCGCTGATCCTGGATGAGTATGGGGGCACCATTGGTCTGGTAACCATGGGGGATCTGTTGGAGTCGATCTTTGGTGAGATCCATGACCCGGAAGATCCTGATAATGATGCCACGGTTGAGTCTTTGGAAAATGGTTGTTTCCGTCTGGATGGTAATCTTGATGTCGACCATGCCAACGCCTTGATGAAAGCCCGTTTTGATACCGATATGTCCGAGACCATTGCCGGGCTGTTGTTGCATGCCCATGGTGAGTTGCCAGAAGAGGGAACGGTCATTGCCCTTAATGAGTGGTGCTTTCGCATTACCAAAGTGGAGGGGACCCGTATTATGGAGGCCATAGCTTGCCATGCAGGGCGTGAGATCGGTAAGGCAGGGTGTTTGGCCCTTTTGGAAAAAGGTGAAAAGAGTGCAGAGTTGGCTTTGACCAGCAAGGGAGAAGGGGCTGTGCCGGTGAAGGCAGAACCCACTGCCGATTCAACCCCAGAGAAGGAGGCGTAAAAGGTGGATAGTTCTCTTATTCTGATGTTGATGGCCATGTTCCTACTGATGGAGGCCTTTTTCTCCGGTTCTGAAATTGGTGTGGTCAATGCGGATAAACTGAAGTTACGCCATCAGGCAGCCAAAGGCAGCCGGGGTGCGCGTTTGGCGTTGGATATGCTGGAAAAACCAGAGTGGCTACTGGCCACAACTTTGGTGGGCACCAATATTGCCATTGTTAGTAACACCACACTGGCCACACTGCTGGCCACCCAGTGGTTGGGTGAAGGCAAAGGGTGGGTGGCCATTTTGTTTGTGGCCCCGCTTATTTGGGTTTTGGGGGAAATTGTCCCCAAAAGTATTTTCCAAGAGCATGCCGACACCATGACCCCCAAGGTGATTTTTATCCTTAAAGGGGCGTCTATACTCTTCTTCCCGGTGCTTTTGGTCTTTACCCTGCTAACCCGTTTGATTACCTCTATGATCGGACGTGGTAACGAGCGGAACCCTTATACTTTGCGTGAAGAGCTCGACATGATGTTGCAAATGCCCGGCTCTGAAGATGGGGATGTGCAGCAAGAGGAAAAAACCATGATTCGCCGTATGTTCAAGTTTAATGAACTGCGGGCGCGGGATATTATGATTCCCCTGATTCATGTGATCTCCATTCCCCGTACAGCAACCTGTGGTGAAGCCTTGGATCTCTGTGCCCAAAATGGTCACACCCGTCTGCCCATTTATGCGGGCCGGGTGGATAACCTGATTGGTCATGTCAGTGGTTTGGATCTGTTGGGGCAACCTAAAGATGGGTCCATTGCCCCTTTTATCCGGCCTGTACCGTTTGTGCCCATGTCTAAACCAGTAGAAGATCTTTTGGTTGAGTTCCGTAAGAGTGGCGAGCATGTTGCGGTGGTGGTTGGGGAGTTTGGTGGGTCCCAGGGTATTATGACGCTGGAGGATATTCTGGAGCGTGTGGTTGGGGATATTGAAGATGAGTATGACAGCAAAGAGCAATCCCCCCGCTGGGTGCAAAAGCTGAATGCCAATACCTTTATTGTCAGTGCCAGTATGGATATTGTGGCGTTAAAAGAGCATATCGGCGTGGCACTGCCTGACGGCAGTTATGAGACACTGGGTGGTTTTATGCTGGAACGGCTGGAGGATATCCCACAGCCCGGCCAAACCCTTACTTACCAGAAAATGACCTTTACGGTCGAAAAAGCCACCCGTAAGATGATTCAGGAAGTGAAGATATCTTTCTGATAGATAAGAGGTAAATTGAAAAGAAAAAAGCCCCCACAGCAGATTGCTATGGGGGCTTTTTTTGACCGTAAAGCTAGCCTGTTTTAGCTCTGATGATCATCTAGGCGCGCATAGATATCCTCAAAGCGCACAATATCATCTTCTCCCAAATAGGGGCCGCTCTGTACCTCAATAATCTCCAGTGGGATCTTCCCTGGGTTGGCCAAGCTATGCTTTACCCCCAACGGAATGTAGGTCGACTCATTCTCTTTCAGCAAAATGTCATCCTCCCCTCGGGTGACCAGGGCGGTGCCTTTGACCACAACCCAGTGTTCGCTGCGGTGGTAGTGCATTTGTAAGGAGAGCTTGGCGCCTGGCTTGACCATAATCCGCTTAACTTGAAAACGCGGTCCGGCATCCACCTGGGTAAAGGTACCCCAAGGGCGGTAGACCTTATTATGGTGGCTAAACTCATGACGTTTATCGAGTTTAAGTTGCTCAACCACTTTTTTGACATCCTGAACCCGATCTTTGCGGGCCACCAGAATGGCATCTGCCGTCTCGACAATGGCCAGATTTTCAACACCCACTGTGGCCACCAAACGGCTGGAAGACCAGATGAGTGAGTCTGAGGTATCTAGGGGTAGGGTATCCCCAACCATCATATTGCCATCCTCATCTTTATCCCCCACCTCCCATAGGGCGTTCCAGGCCCCCATGTCATTCCAGCCGACATCCATGGGAATAACCACCCCATCTTGGCTTTTTTCCATCACGGCATAGTCGATAGAGTCGGAAGGGACATCCAAAAACAGCTTGCCAAGACGGGTGAAAGCGTGGTCCTCCTGGGCGGATTCAAAGGCGGCCAAGCAGCGGTCATGCATTTCAGGGGCAAGCCGGGCCAGGGTTTCCAGGAAGAAACCGGCGTGGAACAGGAAGATGCCACTGTTCCAGCTGTAATCCCCTTGGGCAAGGTAGGATTCAGCCGTGGCCACGTCTGGCTTTTCGGCAAAATTTAGAATGTTGTAGACGCCATCGGCCAGCCCTTCTCCCCGGCGGATGTAGCCATAACCGGTATTAGGCGTGTCCGGCACAATGCCAAAGGTGACCAATTTGCCCTCGGCAGCATGGGGAATGCCTTGGGCCACCGTGGCTCGGAAGCCCTCGGGATCACCAATCAGGTGGTCGGAAGGCATGAGGAGAACCTGAGCATCTTTATCTTGTGCCCGGGCATACATGGCGGCTATGGCTGCGGCAGGGGCCGTGTTACGCCCTTTGGGCTCCAAAAAAATAGCCTGGGTGGGGGTGCCAGCTTCGCGGAGCATCTCTTCCACCATAAAGCGGTGTTGCTCGTTGCAGATGACCACCGGCTCAGCCAAGTTGGGCAAACCCTGTACCCGCGCCGCTGTTTGCTGTAACAGCGGGCGATCATCCCCTAACCCGTGATGAAACTGCTTCGGGTAGAGGTCTCGGGAGAGGGGCCACAGACGGGTACCGCCACCACCTGCCAAAATTGTGGGTATCAACATACCTAACTTCCTGTCTCGGACGTGCTTTTTGCACGATTTGGTTACATTTGGGGCTCTGTTTTGTCAAAAAAGTAGGCAAACGACTAAAAAAACCTGTTCGTTGCAAAAGATCCCTTGCAAAAAGCCCCTCAATATCTTCATATTGCGCTGATAAGCCTTGGGATGCAATGCTCCTATGGGTAATAAAACGCAGCATTATGGTGGCCTGCGGGGTATAGCAGACCGCCTATTCCCTTTAAAGCTCCCCCTTTCTGTTTGGAAAAATCCTGGCTTTTCCATGGGGGGGTGAGTAATGATCCGGTTGTGGGTTCCCGTCGGCCTTTTGGCCTCTCAAGGAGGAAGTGAACAATGAATCTTGGTGAACTGAAAAAAATCGTCGCAGACAAAACCAACATGAGCCAAGCTGATGCTGGTCGTGCCGTAGCTGCTACTCTGGAAGCCGTCAGTGAAAGCCTCGGTCAAGGTGCTACTGTAAGCCTGCTGGGCTTTGGTACCTTCTCTGTTGGTGAGCGTGCCGCGCGTGAGGGTCGTAATCCTCAAACTGGTGAGAAAATCCAGATCTCTGCAAGCCGCACCATCCGCTTCAAGGCTGGTCAGGCCCTGCGTGAGAAGGTGAACGGTTAATCTCCTGCGAGATTCTCCAAGAAAAAGCCGCCGCTGTATTCCAGCGGCGGCTTTTTTATGCCCAAACCAGGGCTCACACCCGCTGTCTGGGGCTGGGCATCGCGGTTAAACGACGGATCCCCACAAGACAGCGTGTGTTGAGGGGGGATTAACCCATACCAATGGCTTGACGGTATAGATGCAGCAGCATCTCTTTTTCATCAAGCTCATGCTGTTCCATTTTACGTAATTTGACCAGCTCACGGATTACCTTGGCGTCAAAGCCGGTACCTTTGGCTTCTGCATAGACATCACGGATATCTTCAGCGATACCGGATTTCTCTTCTTCCAGGCGTTCAATGCGGTCAATGTATTGGATCAGAACTTCACCGGCAATGCCTTGGGCATCTTCGGTGGTGGGTTCCACGGTCAGTGCTGCAGTCATGGTTTACACTCCTTCAATGGAAAAAAGGTGTCAAGGCGAAGACACCCTGTCGTCTCTGAGAATGGAAAAAGCAAAACCCGTGCCCGACATGTCACCTTTTCTCTTCTGATGTGAGAGTGTTACCCTTGGGGCGTACATAAAAAGATTATTCAGCATAGGGTGAAACCATGGACGTGCATGAGCAGATTGTTGTTAAAGGTGGTGGGCTGGATGGTCCGGTCATTGTGAGCTCTTTAGAGGAGCTGCAGAGTCTGCAGGCCAGACTGGCGCAAATTGCCAGAAATGCCGCCCAGGCCCAGCAAGAGGCGGATGAAGCCCAGGGGGCGGAACCTTCCCAGGCTCTGCAACTGGTGCCTGCCCCCATGGAAGAGCTGGAGATCAGCTATCTGGAGGGTGTACACGAAGATTTTTTTGAGATGCTTGAACTGGACCTGGATGGGCTGGTTTTATGGTTCCAGCAGTTGCGCCAACTTAAACAGCCGCAACGTGCTGCGCTCTATTTTTGGCGTGTTTTCCGTAGTCGTAGCCTGCCTGAGTCGCTGGATCATATCGAAAAGCTGGAGATTCTTGCCGGGGATGCAGCCGATGTGATGGAAGAGATGCATGAGATCCGTGGGGAGCTTGAGCAGATCCCGGAACCTTTTGTACACTATATCGATTGGGGGCGTATGGCCCACGATTGGCTCGATCGGGGTGAGCTGGTGATCTTCCAGTTCGAAGGGATGGAGTGGGTGGTGATGAACCCGCCAGAATTATAATACAAAATGAAAAGTGCGGTTAAGGTTTACGCCTTTTTAACCGTTAAGTAGGAGAGAAGGCTAAGTGATCGTTTATCATGGGGTGAAGTTCGATAAACGGGACGAAAAGAAAAGGGTACCCATTCTTGTTTCGATTGGGTACAACTGAATGAAGCTTGGCTTTTCGACGCTTTCATTAGACTATTCGATTGATGTTGCTGGAAGATAAGGAGGGCATTCATGACCACACAGTGGCCTTCACCACCGGGCTTTGGACCAGTGCGTCCGCTCGATCGGGTGCGCCATCGTGGGTTGGGCGTGAAGGTGGGTTCCTATGCGTTTGCCTTGACGATGCCGACGGTTCGGCTCTCTTTGAGTGAGTTTTTCTCAGCCTGCCGTGATTATCCCATCGTGTTTGCGCGTAATGCGACTGGGCAGCCCTTGGTACCCATGGTAATAACGGGTATTAAGCAGAATGAGAATATCTTTATTTCCCGTAAAGGTAACTGGCGCAAGCCCTATTATGTGCCAGCCTATGTACGCAGTCACCCTTTCTGCCTGGTACGCCTAAAACGCGGTAAGACCGCCGACGGGCAGCCCTCTCATCAACGTATTGTCTGTGTTGATGAAGAGATGCTTGAGTCCAACGATCGGCCCTATATTGATTATCGTGGTAAAGATACACCGGCTTGGAACTACATAAACAAGCTGCTTATGGAGATGGAGGAGATGAAACCCAAGGGGGATCGTTTCATCCAAGCTTTAGAGGAACATAAGCTGCTGATTGAAATGCATGTTGGGGGGGGGAATGAAACCCATGTGCAGATGTTCCGGGTGGATGAAAATCGTTTCCATGCCTTAACGGCTGAGCTGACTCACCAGTGGCTAAAAAGTGGTTATCTACGGTTAATCCACGCACATTTGCTCTCGTTGGATAACTTTAACCGCTTGGCCCAGCTGCGGCACAAATGGTTAGAAAAAAGCTGAACAGTTGGTTCATGTCTGTAAAAAAGGCCCCGATTTCCTGGAAATCGGGGCCTTTTTTTTGGGGGCGTGCGATGGATGCTCTGTCTCGTTCCGCGCCTAACGTCTCTCTGGCCAGGGTAAGGAGAGCCCTGGATGTATAGGCTAATCCATGTCTGACCTTGTCTGTGGATCGTATAGGGGCTCTCACCGGTGCCTCATGGGCGAGAAAGAGAGGCGCAGGAGAGGGGGGGCGCTACAGTAGTAGGCGGCTGCGGATAGGCTGTGCATCCGACTTCACGGGTGGTTGGGACGGGTTAGGCACATAAAAAAACCCGCCTTCTGCAAAGCGGGTTTTTTTGAACTTACCGTCGAAACCGGGTCGGTTTACTCATCATCTTCATGCATTTTAAAGAGCTGAATGATGTAGTTGAGCTCTTCTGTAATGGCAAAGACCTGTTCAGAGAGTTCATTAATACGTTCACTGACGTTGTTGACCTCTCCTGCAGAGTCTTTAACCTCTTGCATGGTGCCGCTGATGGCCCGGGAGATGTTGGCCGCCATGGTGAGCTGGTTGGAGATTTCAGCATTGGTCGCGTAGGCCAGGCGTACATTGTTGGCCATTTCAGCCATGTGCCCGGATGCTTCGGCCACATTGTTGGTCACATGGGCGATGCCGCTTGAAATGTCGGTGATGTTGCGGCTGACATCCTGCATGCCATCTGAGGCAGAACCCACCTGGCTGGTGACCGCTTCGGTCTCTTCCGAGGCCTCGGACATGGCTTGGGTGATATCCTGCAAGGTGTAACCCTGTTCATCCACCGAGCGGTTAATGCCCACGTTGGATTTTTCCAGGTTTACGATCACATCGGTTACCCGGCCGATCATGCGTTCCACCGCCGCGGTATTATCTTGGATGTCATCAATCTGGGCAGCGATCATCTGGGTTGCTTCGGTGGTTTTACCGGCCAGATCCTTCACCTCATTGGCCACCACCGCAAAGCCTTTACCTGCATCACCCGCACCGGCCGCTTCAATGGAAGCGTTCAGTGCCAGCATGTTGGTCTGTTCGGCAATATCGTTAATCAGCTCCAGAACCTTACCAATCTCCCGAGCGGAGGTGGTGAGGTTATCCATGGCCTGTTGGTTCTCTTTGGCATAACCGCTGGCTTCGCTGGATTCCCGAGAAGCAACTTCACACTGTTTGCGAATCTCTTCCAACGACTGGCTCATGGTTTGAACCGAGGCGTTGACGTTACGGATATCCTCACTGGAACGATCAGCCGCACCCTGGATCGCCTGCATGGTGACGCTGGCGGAGTCGGAAGAATCAACCACGGTGGAGAGATTGTGGCTGGCTTCATCCGCCGCTTGGGAGATGTTCTCCATATTGCCGCTGGTATCTTGAGCAAAGGAGGCGATGGTATCCATTTTTTGACTGGCGTGGTCTGAGGCAACCGCGATGTTGTCCATTTCAATAGACATCTTCTCCGCTTCATCGGCGGTGGAGGTGGCATTGTCAGACATGGTGCCTGCATGGCCATGCATACTATTGGCGGTATCAGCCAGTTCCTGGGCCACACCGGCCAGTACCCCAGCGCTTTCACGGACATGGCCTAAAACCTGACCAATGTTGGCTGCCATTTTATTCAACGCTTGATCGATACCCGAAGCATCCCGGCCATCTTTACCAAAGATGGTGAGATCCCCCTCAGAGAACTCCCATGCACGCTTGGCCAGTTCTTCAGGGTCGCCCCCCAGACGCTTAAGCACGTTGTTCATAACATAGAAGGAGAGGCCACCAACCAACAACAGAGCGCCCATAATGGCGATGATGGTTAACCAGCGTGTGGCTTGAGCTGACTTGGCCGCCTCTTTACCGGCATGATCACGGGCAATTTCCAGGGCTGTCAGGTTACGAAAAATGGCCACTGTGGTGGCTTTAATATGTTCCTGTACCACTTTGGCTTGGGCACTAACGGCACCCAGGTCACCAATTTTGATGGTATCAATGAGGGTGGATGTGGCGGTAAAGCAGGCGGGGTAGTGATTACCGACCGCTTTGGCTAAACGAATGGGCTTGCCCTCGTTGGGCATGGCCTGATAAGCCTTGAACTGAGCTTGAGAAGCTTTGCCTAATCCCGTTAGCTCCTCTTTAAGCTGAGCGGCATCTTCGCCTGCCAGTGCCCGGCTGATGATCTGCTGGGTGGCGTCTAGCTTCTGCAGCATCTTGTGCAGCTTAACCGCTTTATTGCCATAGGCTTTTAGCTCATGGGTGCCATCCACCTGCCCTTGAGTCATGGAAAGCTGAAAAAATCCAAACAGGATGACAACCACCGACATCCCTAAAAACCCCATAACAAAACGGCTTTTTAGGTTGAACTGTCTATAATGTCCACTCACGCTTTGGTCCTCTTTCCTGGTGTTGAGGCTGTCATACGTTTTGGCCGGCCCACACACGTGTCACTTACCCCACCCAAACCTGCGGGGATCATACCTGTGTGATTCTATGACCTTTTTGAACGCTTCTTTATATTTAGGTATCGGTCCACAAACCAAAAACCTTAATACCAGCTCTCAAAGTAGCCGCTCAGCCTCTCTTCATTGAGAGGAGGAGATAAGAGCCCGAAACAAACCAAAAAACCATAATTGCACAACATGCAAATCAAAAGCCAACCTCCATTTGCTTTTAGAGAGAGAAAAAGCCTTTTAGGGCATGAAAAGTACGCCAGAGGTGGCTTTTGCATAATTGCAGTGGCGCTGTAGGGTGAATACCTGAATACTCATTTTTTTCTGGATATCTTTGTTGAATGCTGGCTATTTGAATACCTTCAAGAAGATATATGGAACCTTTTATGAGTCTCTGTTTATAACGGTTTGAGCGCTGTTTTTAACATGATGTTTCAAATGTTTGATCACTTAGAGAAAAAGTTATCTTCATAAATGAATGATTTGGTCGATAACGTTTTTAGCGGATGTTTCTTACATATTCGGTCAGCTTAGAAATATTGTTTTATAAATTACAAATAAATGCTGGATCACACTACCTGTTAAGGCAACTTAACGTATGATTAGGGATGGACGGGGATCATGAAAGCAAACTTGAAGTATCTACTGGTTGCAGCCGGGGTTATCTCAGTGGGTTGGGGGGCGAGCTCTGCGCACGCAACCAACGGTATGAACCTGGAAGGTTATGGTGCTCGTGCTCATGCTATGGGTGGTGCTGCATCAGGTTATGACAGTGGTAACTCGGCCATCATGAATAACCCGGCCACGTTAAGCCTGTGGGAAGGTAAGCAGCGTGTTGGCGTCGGTCTGCGCATGCTGGGGCCTGATGTCGATGCGGAAAGTACCGCTTCTTCAGCCGCCTTTGCCAAGTCTGATGGTGATGCCTATTTTATGCCTTCATTCTCCTACATGCGTAACAGCGGTAAATTTACCTACGGCTTTGGTGTGATTGCTCAGGGTGGTATGGGTACAGAATATGCCGCGGGTAATACGCTATTTGCTCAGGGGCGCAACACCGCGGCAGCTTTGGTGGATTTGAGTGGTTTGGAGCAGCGTTCTGAGCTCTCCGTCGGGCGTGCCGTCTTGCCGTTAAGCTACCGGGTTAATGAAAAACTGAATGTTGCGGCTTCGGTTGATTTTGTCTGGATGGGCTTGGATCTGAAAATGGATCTGGATGGTGCTAACTTTGCGGCCATGGCTACTGCTGGTACAGCATCGGGTGCGTTGGCGACCAATGCTTTTGCGGCTTCCGGTGGTGACATCGATTATGGTCGTTTTGATTTTTCTGATGGAAACGACTTTACGGGTGAGGCCAAAGGGTATGGCGCTGGGTTTAAGCTGGGTGCAACCTACCAGTTGACCAATGCTGTTACGCTGGGCTTGAGCTATCACTCCAAAACCGCCATGGAAGATCTGTCCACAGAGGGGGCCACGGTCTATTTGTTTGAGGACGGTGGTGCCATTAATCAGACCATTCCCGGTACCATCACCGTTAAAGATTTTGAGTGGCCCCAAAAAGCGACCTTGGGTGCCGCTTACCAGTTCAATAAAAAATTGATGCTGGTAGGTGATGTCAGTTGGATCGATTGGTCCAACACCATGAAAGACTTTAAAATGGAGTTTGTGGCAAACAGCACAAACGCCACCTATGCCGGTCAGGCTATGAACGTTACGTTGGAGCAGAACTGGAAAGATCAGTATGTGCTCTCCTTAGGGGCTGAGTATGCACTGACCGATCAGTGGCGTATTCGTGGGGGGGCCAATATTGGCAACAACCCCGTCCCTAACGACTATCTGTCTATCCTGTTCCCTGCGACGGTAACCAACCATATTACGGGTGGATTTGGCTACACCTTTGCCAATGGTGGCCAGATCAATGCAGCGGTGGCCTATGCCCCAGGTACAGACAATGTGGCAACAGGTAACGTCAACACCGACAGTGATGTCAAACTTTCTCATGGTCAGTACAACTGGTCTTTGAACTACAGCTACGACTTCTAAAGCTGCAGGTTGAAGCGATTAAAAAGCCCTGGTGCCTCTGCACCAGGGCTTTTTTTCTATCCAATATCAGGGTGTTCTAAGGGGGGGGCTTGGATGTCTGCCAAAAGGTTAACCGTTTGGCCTGTGGGATAACCTGGCTCCCTTGCCCTGTTTGTATTGATATGCAGATCTCTTCAGGCGCCTCTTTGGCCAGTGATGGATCATTTGGGGTGAGGGGATTAAAAAAAGCCCTGGCGCAGAGACGCCAGGGCTTTTTTTCTAATCAATATCGCGGTGTTGCTATGGGTGCATGGCACCATGGATGTTGGCCAAAAGGTTAACCATTTTGCATGCGGGATAAAATGGCTTCTGCGCCCATTTGTGCTTTAAACAACATCTCTTCAGGGACCTCTTTGGCCAGGGACTGGTAGTTTTGTACAGCTTCTTCCAGGCCGTTATGGGCGGCCAGTCCAAACCAGATTAACGCCTGAACAAGGTCCTCTTGTACCCCTTCACCTTGGGCGTGTAGGATCGCCAAGTTGTTCTGTGCTTTGGCATCCCCCGCCAAGGCGGCTTTGCTCAGCCACTTAACCCCGGTCTCTTGATCTGGTTCAACACCAGTACCTTCCAGATAGATCATGGCTAGGTCATAGGCAGCGGGGGCGTATCCTTGTGCTGCGGCAGCCTCAAACCAGAGCCGGGCACCTTCCAGATCCTGTTCCACCTCTTCCCCTTGCAGACAAAAGACGCCAATACGGTGTTGGGCCTGACTGTCTCCCCCTTCGGCTAAAAGGACTAAGGCATTGAGGTACTCACTCATAACGACTCCCTGTAACAAATAGCACGGTGCTGCCCACTTATGGCCACGGTACAATGGGGGCCTGTTTAAGTGGATAAGCCGGTTTTCGCAAATGGTTTATGCAAATAGAAGGCCTGCAAATGGGGTGGAGGAAAAATTGTCATTCAGGTGGGGTTGGCCCAGATCGTGAATTCCATCTGCATGTGTTTCCATCGCAAAGGTGACACATATCTATGAGCCGTACTTGTTGGCGTTGTTGAAAGGGTAAACCATGCAGGTGATCATTGGGGTCAACGCGTATCACGCCGATGCTTCGGCGTGTATTGTGGTGGATGGTCAACTTGTTGCCGCTGTGGAAGAAGAGCGCTTTCGCCGGATTAAGCATTGGGCAGGGTTTCCCGAAATGTCGATCCGCCACTGTCTTAAGGTGGCAGAGCTTAGCTTGGCCGATGTCGATGTGGTGGCGGTGAATACCGATCCTAAAGCCAACCTTGGGCGTAAGTTGGCGTTTGCACTGTCAAAATTTCCAACCCCTGCACTGATCCTGGATCGCATGCGTAGTGCCAAAAAACGGGGAGGGGTGGCCGATGAACTGGCCAAACTGTTTCCGGATACTCCATTTAAAGGGGAGCTGGTACAGGTTGAGCACCACCGTGCCCACTTGGCATCCGCGTTTTTGGTTTCTCCCTATGAAAAAGCGGTGGCACTGTCGGTGGATGGTTTTGGGGATTTCAGCTCCACGGCATGGGGACTTGGGCAAGGTTCTGCATTAAGTATGGATGGTGCCATCCACTTTCCGCACTCCCTGGGGATCTTCTATCAGATGATGACCCAATATTTGGGTTTTTCAGGGTATGGGGATGAGTACAAAGTGATGGGGCTGGCCCCGTATGGTGAACCCCGTTATGTCGAGCGTATGGAGCAGATTGTTCGTTTACGGCCCCAAGGGCGTTTTGCGCTGGAGATGAAGTACTTTAAACACCATAAGATCCGTTCTGTGTTTAAGTGGGATGGAGGGTACCCAGACGTTGCCAGTCTGTTCAATGCCCAAGCGCTTGAACCTCTGCTGGGTCCACCCCGTCATAAAGATGCCCCGCTCAGTCCGTACCATAAAGATCTGGCACGCTCGATTCAGGCGATGTATGAAAAAGCGCTTTTTCATATGCTTAACCATCTGCATGCCCACTATGGTGTTGATGATCTGACCCTGGCCGGTGGGTGCGCCATGAACTCTGTGGCCAATGGTAAGATCACCCGGAATACACCGTTTAAACGGGTTTATATTCAGTCAGCTGCTGGGGATGCGGGCGGGGCTGTTGGGGCTGCTGCAGCCCTATGGGCAGAACGTAACCCACAGCACGGGCGCCGTGTGGCCATGCCCCACGCCTACTGGGGACCCCAATATGATGATACAGAAATTGCACAACTTTTAACCGCACGGCAAGAGGAGATCCTGGCCCAAGGCTGTACCATCCGGCAGATAAGCAATGAGGATGAGCGGTTGAGCTTAACCGCAGAGAAAATTGCCCAGGGTGAGGTGATCGGGTGGTTCCAGGGGGGGATGGAGTGGGGGCCGCGGGCGTTGGGGAACCGCTCTATTCTTTGTGATCCAAGGCGGTCAGATATGAAAGAGATCCTTAATCTAAAAATTAAGCGTCGAGAGTCCTTCCGCCCCTTTGCCCCGGCCATTTTACGAGAGGCGGTGTGTGATTGGTTTGAGCTGGAAGATGATGTGCCCTTTATGATGAAGGTCTTTCCCATCCGTGAAGAGAAGCGGGCGGAGATCCCCGCCGTCACCCATGTGGATGGTTCTGGCCGTTTGCAGACGGTAGAAGAGGGGTATAACCCCTTATATTACCGATTAATTAAAAAATTTGGCAGCATGACAGGTGTGCCGATTTTGCTGAACACCTCTTTTAATGAGAACGAACCGGTGGTCTGTCAGCCTGAAGAGGCCTTGAACTGTTATCTACGCACCAAAATGGATTGTTTGGTCATGGGCTCTTGGGTGGTCACTCGGGATGGGCGTCAGTCGTGATCGCCCTATTGGCAGCAGCCATAACCACGCTGCTTCTGTTGGAACTACTGCGTCGTGTCGCGGTTCCTATGGAGTTGGTGGATCATCCTGATACCAAGCGTAAGTTCCATGATGTGGCGACCCCGGTGGTGGGTGGGTTGGCCATTTTTTGTGGGTGGGCCGCAGGGTGGTGGATGCTGATTGATGGACCCATACCCAGAGCAGAAGCTGCGCTCTTTATCGGTATGGGTGTGTTAGCACTGATGGGGGTGATGGATGACCGCTATGACCTGAGTGTGCGTTTTCGTTTAACCGCCCAGGTGGTTGTGGCTTTAATGCTCGACCTGTGGGGTGGGGTGGGGTTGGACCATTTTGGCGATCTGTTTGGGCTGGGCGTCATTGAACTGGCTCCCTTTGGTACCCTGTTTACGGTGATCTGTGTGGTCGGGGTGATCAATGCCTTGAATATGATTGATGGCATGGACGGTGTCTGTGGCTCTGTCACCTTGGCGGCGATGGTGGTTATGGCGCTGCTCTGTCAACTTTCCGGCTACACCCAGGTGGGGGCGCTGGCTTGGCTGTTCGTCGCCTGCTTGGTGCCTTTTTTGCTGTTTAATCTGCGGGTTCCTGGGCGCCCACGGGCCAAACTCTTTTTGGGGGATGCCGGTAGCATGGTGCTGGGGTATGCCCTGGCTTGGTTTGCCATGGTGATCACACAGGCACCCAGTTCAACCACCTCACCCGCTGTGGTGCTTTGGGTGGTGTTGATCCCACTTTTTGACCTGTTTGGCTCTGTCTTCCGCCGTGCGCTAGATGGCTCTGGCCCGTTGGATGGTGACCGCCGACACTTACACCACCTTATGGCTGCCATGGGGGTACCTGTCGCTTGGGTGGCACCCCTGATGGCAGGTGTGGGGATTTTGGCAGGTGGTATGGCGATTCTCTACACTTATTTGGAGATGTTAGGGCCCTTTCCTTTTTTTCTTATCGTTCTTTTGTTCTTGTTTTATCTACGCTTCATACGCCGTTTTTGGAGGCGCCATTCTTTGTGAACCTTGCTAAGGTATGATCCTTGCGAATGTGACCCATGCACACCCTTTGGCATGGTCGGCAAGGAGGCTGACACCGTTGGGCGAGGCACCATAAGGAAAATGGCGGACTTTCCAAGGAAGGAAGAAGCATGAAGGGGTTTTCCTCTCTGTTCACGGGTACCGGTTTTCGGCGCTCCCTAATCTTACTCACCTCATTTGTGGGGTTGATGGCGGCACTGTTGCTGCGGCCAGAACTGTGGGAAGAAACAACGGCACCTGCACAGATTGCCAATGCCTATTTTACCGAGCACCTAAGCAGCGCCAAAACGCTGTTGTTCCCTTCTGATCAAGACAATTTGCGGGAAACTGCCCCACAAGGTGATGGCTACTTTGTCATGGACGTCGCCATGAACAGCCAAGGTTTGCACCACTTGGAAGTTGAGGTGCGTAACCAACGTGGTGAGAAGTTGAATGCCCTGGTCTACGATGCCGTACCCTCTGTGCAGGATGGCTTTGTGCATACCATCGTGGGTAAAATTGGTTCGGATAAAGGGGCCCGCACGGTACATTTATACGACCGCCTCTCAGGATCTGACCGTACCCCCATTGGGGTCTTCAATGTTTTGACACCCAAAAATGCTCGTGGTAAAGAAGAGCCCACCCTGAGCGTGAAAAACCTCAGCCCCGAAGCGTTGGTTGAGAGTGCCGCTGTCTTACGTTCCATCGATGCCGCTCAGAGTAAAAAGCGCCATGGTGAAAATGGTGAGACCGTCAGTGGTAGTATGGCATCGGATGTATTGATGAGCGCCATGCGTCTGGTGGAGCAGGTCACAGGTCTGGAAACCGCCAATGCGGGTGACTACACGGGTGAAGATACCCTCTGCTGGTTGCCGATCTCTCCCCGTTTGGCCAGTCGTGAAAATATCAAAGATCGCTTTCCTCACTTCAATATTCCGCTTAAGTTGGATGACCGCACCTTCCGTCTGGATGGGGTCGGTCCATACACCAGCTGGTTGCAGGCCCGTATGGCTGCACGGCAACTGACCCCAGGTGGTGAGAGCCAGGTGTTGTGTATTCATGGTGATGGCAAGTTCCAAATGCCGGAGCGTACCGCCAACACAGCCTTTATCAGCAGCGGACAGGGTTCCTACTGGTATTTGATCTCTGCCACCGCATCCTCTCGCCAGCTTTCACGCATTCAAGGCGTTTTGGATACCATCGGTACCCCTTTCAATATCTATGAAGTACCGGTCACCGATAAGCGTGCCGCCTTTGTATTGATGGGTCCTTTTGGTGCACAAAAAGAGGCACAAGAGCAGGTTCAGGTTGCTCGGGAACATCTGGGCTCAACAGGGATCTGGTTGCATGGTGGTCCTTCCCGTGTGGCCCAAAAGAAGATTAAGCCTCCCATGGTTGCTCAGGTTGAAAGTGTTCAGGAAATCACCATCCCCATACCGCTCTCAGCCGAAGATCCAATGGCCAAGTTTATGGCTTTGTTGGGGCGTTATGCGGATGAAGAGACCGCCAAACGGTTGGTAAGCAGTCTGAAAAAGCAGGGTATTCCTGCCCGTCTGAAGCAGGATGTTTCCGGGTCGGCTTATCAAGTTTATATGGGGCCTTATGCCAGTTGGCTGGGTGCCCGTATGGGGCTGCGTGAAGCACGCTATCGCATGGGTTTAGAGGGCGGGGAAGTTACCCAGTGGGAACGTCCTGATGGGTTGTCCCAGGGGCGTTTTGCTAAGGTTGCACAAATCATAGAAGAACCAGAGCAGGAGAGCATGCTGGAACTGCAACCTCAGGATGGCTAAGGCGTATTGATCGGCCTGCTGTTGGTCCTGTGTGCTGTCGGTGCATGATCCTTTGAACAGCCGCATTGTAAAAAACCAACCTCTACTCAAGCTCTGGTTGACAGGAGTACGGTAGCAGGGGGGATAAATCGGGGAGTAAACATCCATGAGCGTATATCGCACCGCTCTGGCCTGTCGGTTAAAAGATCCGTTTCGCTGGTTTATGCTGGCGTTGGTGTTGGTGATGTTGCCCATAAAAAGTATGGCACAAGAGCAGCCTGCTTTTATTACCAATGCCTATTTTGCAGATAAGCTGGAAGTTAAGGATGATCTGGTCAAACCCAATACACTGGTGAGTGTGCTGCCCGCACAAAACCCCGGTATGGTGGGTTATTTTGTTATGGATGTCCTGCTTGCCCAAAAAGGCAAGCATATGTTTGAAATTGATATTGTGGATGGCAACCGGCGTAAAGTCGCCGATATGGCCTATGACCCCGTTCAGGCTATGGATACCGAGCATATCTATACGGTGGTTGGTTCGGTGGCGGGCTCTTTTCCGCCTGGTTGGCTCTACTTTAAAGTCTATGACCGCTTTAATGGCGGTCCGCGTATTCATATCAGTACATTCTCCATCATGGCGCAGTTAAGCCGTGGTGCATCTGCCGCCGTGGCCAGTGCACCTGCCGCACCCGCCAAGCCTAAGCGTGTTGCTACGACCAAACCCAGTCAAGCTCCTGTTCAATCGACGGTAGCTGCTGTGGTCCCCAAGCCAGCCAAGGTCACGCCAACAGTGACGATGCCTGTAGCAGCGCCTAAAGCCGACCCTATCGAGCGTGCGGTGGCTTCTCAGGCTGCCAGTGGTCAGTATGTACGCATTGGTGCAGAGCCTTTTGGGCATGAAAAAGCTCAAGCGATCAAGCAGCAGGTTTCCGATTTGGGATTGCCGGTTAGTCTGGAGGCGGTGAGCCGGGGTTATCAGGTGCTGTCTGGCCCTTATAGCCGTAATGAGGCTGCTGAGTTTGCCCGACGCTTTATTGAAGAGCAGACCGGTTTGCCCAGTCGGATCAAGCGTGATGGTGAAAACATCCAACAGGTTCAACCCAAAAAGCACCAACCTGCAGTGGTCGCCAAAGAGGATTCTTTAGGGGTTTTTGCCCCCAAAACGCCGGTTAAAACCAACGGTCCACGCTACATGGTTGCCTTGGGCTCTTTTGGTAACCAGGACAATGCCAAACGGTTGGAAAAAAACCTGGCCAAACGGCGCTTTGCCGTCTCAACCGAGCAGGTAAAGAGTAAAGGGCGTACCTATATCCGTGTATTTGTAGGGCCTTATGCCGACCGTCAACAGGCTAAGCAGTCGATGCAGACGATCTTGGCGCAGTTTAAAATTTCGGGGGTCATCCAGCGTTGGAACACGAAGCGGATCTCCCGTTTAACCCAGGTTGCTCCAGCCTCTGCACCCGTTGTAAGCAAGCCTGTCGCGGTTAAAAAAATGCCGCAGCCCAAGCCGGTTGCTCCGGTCGATAAACCCACCGTGTCGGCACCGGTTAAAGCGGCTAAGGCGTCGAAGTCAGCGCGCCGTTATGCGGTACAGGTGGTCTCTTACCGGGATCAGCCCTCGGCCAAGCGGATGGAAAAGCGGTTAATGGCGTTGGGTTTGCCCGCTTATCAAAATCTCTCCCAAGCCAGAGGGCGTCAGCTCATCCGCTTGTTTGTTGGGCCCTATCAAAGCCGAGCAAAAGCTGAGGCGGTACAAGGGGTGATTAAGGATGAGATCGGTGTGGCTGGAAGTGTGATTCGTCACACGGCTTCTGCCACACCCGTTGTGAGCAAGCCTGCGCGTGCCGCGGTACAACCTAAGACCAACAGTTGGCAGGCGGCCATTAAGTCGGCTACGCCACCAGCACCTAAGGCGGCAGCTCAACCGAAAAATTTTGCACAGGCCATTCAAGAAACCGGTGAGACCCCCATTTTTAGCGATACCGGGCGTCAAGACTATACGGTATATGCAGGGTTTTTCTCCAACCAGGGCAATGCAACCCGGCTACGTGAACGGATTGAGTCACAAAGCTTCCCAGCTTTCCAGCGTCAGGTTCTGGTGCGTGGCAAAACCATGAACAGTGTCTGCGCCGGACCTTTTACAACCCGCGGTAAAGCGGAGCAGGTTGCCAAAATCTTAAAGCAGGATATGGGGATTCATCGCCCCATTATTCGGGATGCCTCATTCTCCGGTCGGGGTGGTCTTGGCTGTGGGCCAGGGCGTAGTCGCTAAGTAACTGCGTCCATATTTCAGATCCTCTCTTTTCAATTCATCCTTATCTTCCCATGGGGGATAAGGGTGAATTGAAGGGTCATCTATCCTTCACATAGCTGCCATCCATGCATCTTGTGCGTGGTCTATTCTCGTGGTCAACACAGGGGAATAGGCCGTTAACGCAGAGATTGGATGTGACCCATGGATACAATTCTTCTTGCCAGCCATGATCAGCGCGCCTTCCAGCGCCTAAAGAGTGCATGTCAGGATCAAGGGTATGAACTGGTGGGGGCTTGCCATGTTCTGGATGTCATCCATCATGCCCAATTAGGGACTGTTGGTGCCCTTATTATTGATCTGCGCTTACCGGATATGTTGGGTTGGGGTATGTTGCGCAGTGTGCGTGCCAGCGGTATCTCTTTACCCATTATCACTTTGGTGGGTGCTGACCCTGGTTTTGACCGGAATTTGCTCTTTTCCATGGCATGTCAAGCTGGCGCGGATATGGCTGTGCAGGCGCACACCCAGAGTCAGCAGTTGGCAACCTGGGTGGTGGATGCCATACATGCCCAGGGTGATGGGGCGGATGCTGAAGGGCACTCGGCTTTGGATGTGACCCATAACAGACTAAACCCTTTGGTGTATGAGTGTGTTCGTAAGCCCGCTAAAGTGATGGCCAAGGTCTGAAACATGTGTGTGGATCGTAAGAAAGCCCTTCCCAAAGAAGGGCTTTTTTCTTATGGGGTGAGGATGCGCTGTAGATGGTTTGTCAGGGGCGTGCTTGCGGATAAAAACTGCCACTGTATACCAAGCCAGTATATAGGCAGTTCACTCCACTGAGGTTGTAGCTTAACGGCATCTTTTTCAGTGCAGACCAATGCTGTTGCGCCCTGCTGCTTGGCTTGGCGGCTTAGCGGTGACAGGGTTTGTGCATTAAAAGGGTGATGATCCGGGAAGGGGTGTTGCCCAGCCATGGGTATATCCAGGTGGTGCAGGGTATGCCAAAAGCTTTCGGGGCGGCCGATGCCTGTAAAAGCCATGACCGGCCCCTTGGGGGGGGGGATCTCCTGGCCATGCAGGTCATGCCATTGAGAGGGAACATGGTTTGCCCGTAAAACCGGTGTGTCTGGGCTAAGAAAAGGGCGGATGGTCTGTTCCGCGGCTTGGGCCTGCTGGGGATTGTCTGCGCGGGTGATGATGATGACATGCGCCTGCTTAAGGGCGGCAGGGGGTTCCCGTAAGACACCACCTGGCAGTAGCTGCCCATTACCCAAGGGGTGCTGAGCATCCATCAAGACCACATCCAGATCACGTTTGACCTTCAAATGCTGAAATGCATCATCCAATAAAATACAGTCACACCATTGATGGGAGAGCGCCTGTTCAATGACTTGTTGGCGTTTGGCGCCAGTCATGACAGGAATCCCCGGGAGTGCGCGTGCCAGAAGGTAGGGTTCATCGGCGGCTAAGGGGGGCGTGGTCAGCACTTGGTGTGGGTCAGAGACGACGGTGACGGGCTCGGTGCTCTGTTGACCATATCCCCGGCTGACAATGACACACTTGACCCCTTGGGCCTGTAGCCACTGGGCAAGCCAGCGTATGAGCGGGGTCTTGCCTGTTCCCCCTGTGGTCAGGTTACCGACACTGATCACAGGGCAGGGGGGGGTGTAGGCGGCAGATTGACCTTGGGTGTAGTTTTGTCGGCGTTGCTGCATATACCAGCCATAGCCGCGACCCAGCAGGCCTAGCAGAGCGAGCAGCCGCTGCTGAAGTATCCCATGGGGGGCTTGTTGGCCATGAAGGAGCGGCAGTAACGGTTGAAACAGCTTCATGATCGCGTCCCCGTTGTGGTGCCAGGGTAGATCTGTTCAATTTGTGCCAGGGTGCGCTGCAAAGCGCCGGTGTTGCTCTCGACCACGCTTTTTGCCGCTTGCCCCATGTGGTGTTGATGGTCGGGGTTACTCAGCAAGCGATGCCAGCCTTGCTCGAGGGTGGGTTGATCGGCCACGCGGATGGCGGCCTTGGCCTCTTCCAATTGCTGGGCAATGTGTCTGAAATTAAAGGTGTGGGGTCCGTAAAGAGTAGGGATGCCGCAAGCGGATGGCTCCAGCATGTTTTGCCCACCCCTAGGGATTAAGCTGCCCCCCATAAAAACCCCTTGGCATAGGGGATAGAGCCGGGTTAACCAGCCGATGGTATCCACCAACAAAACAGACTGCTGCCAGGGGGCCTGGTTCTGGGTCAGTGCTTGGTAGCTTAGCTGGCTGCTCTCAATGAGCTTGCGCACTTCAGAGGCCCGTTCAGGATGGCGTGGCGCAAGGATCAATCGCAGATCCGGGTACTGTTGGCGCAGGTTGATAAAGGCATCCAGCACCAGACGCTCCTCCCCGGGGTGGGTGCTGGCCGCCATAATGATCGGTGCGGCGGTGTTGATCTCTCCTAAGCAGGCCTCTCTTTGGGCCATCTCTTCTTCCGAAGGGGTGCGCAACGCTTGATCATATTTAAGGTTCCCCGTTGTACTTACCCGTTGGCTCTCCCCCCCAATGGCCTGCATGCGCTGAGCGTCCAGTTCAGACTGCATGGCCATATGGGTAACCGGGGCCAAAAAGGGACGCATGGCCCAGCGTGCCTTGTGGTAGCTCTTAAACGATTGGGGAGAGAGACGGCCATTTACCACCACAATCGGGCAGTGGTTCTGGTGTAAGGCGCGGAAAAAATTGGGCCATAGCTCGGTTTCCATCACAATACAGAGCTTGGGTTTGAGTACTTTGATCACCCGGTTGATGCAAAAGGGAAAATCCAAGGGAAGGTAGAGGTGGTGGTGGACGTGGGGCATTTTCTCCAACACCACTTGCCGGCCTGTTTTGGTCACGGTGGAAACCACCAGGAGATGATCGGGATAGCGCTGGGCCAGTTGAGCGCTTAGATCCCGAGCGGCCATGGCTTCCCCTACAGAGACAGCATGCAGCCACACAACCGGCTTTTTTAGGGCCTGTTGAAGTAATAGGGGGTCCAAAAAGCCCAGTCTTTGGTGTATGGTTCCCCGATATTTGGGCGTGGTCCAATAACGATAGAGTAAAAAGGGCAAAACCAAGAGGCCCAGCAGTGCCAACAGCAGGGTATAGATCAGATACAGCACAGTTTGGATCCCGGTTTTTAATGGCAAATGGAGTGGGTTTAACCCAACGGAAACCCAATTGTGAGACAAAGTCTAAAGGCTTTCAAGTTTGGTGAGGATTTTGCAGTGAGGAAATGGGCTGCAACTGTCGTATGTGAACCTATATCTGTTACATACAGATGCACTTTGATTGATAGGGCTGTATAGCCAAGTGTGTTATGTTAGCGACAATGGGCCAAGCTTGGGTTGGGCCAGTGATGCAGCTTTGTTTGTTTATATGCAGAATGCTAGATCTGATTGAAGGATCCGTTTGATGAGCAATGCTCGTTGGTTCAATATTTGGGTGTGGGGCTTGGTGCTGCTTTTAAGTGGTTGTCAATCCTTGGGTTTTCCTGCAAAAGATGCAGATAAGAAAACCACTGAAAAGCCCGGCTCCATTTTGCAGCAAGCCCATAGGGCGTTGGCTTTAGAGTCTAATGATATGGCCCGCCAGCGCAGTGAGCTGGTGCGGGATATGAAGGTTATTAGTTCCGGTATGACAGCTGGACGGGATATTCATAAAGTGTTGACCAAAGAAGGTCAGCATATGGATAACCGTCTTCAGCAGATTCAGCGGGATTTGGAAATTACCCGTCGTGCCCCACCCCCCCCCCTGCCTGTGCCCCCGGTGTATAACCCTCTGGATGATCTGAAAGTTAGTCTAGAGATGGATAAAGAGGATGTGCGGCATATCCTCAAAGCCCTGGCCAAAATGACGCGGATGAATCTGCTCATTGAGCCACGGGTGCTGGAGGAGCCCCCGGTTATTACCGTCTCCTTCCGTGAGCTGCCGGCTTCTCAGGTGTTTAGGGAAATTTTGCGCCTATCTGACCTTTATGGCCATATCGATGGGAATATTTTGCGTGTTCAAATGTTCCAGGAGATGACCTACCCCTTGGAATTTTTGGAAACCAACTATTCATCCAACTTTTCGGTTGGGGGGGATGTGCTCGGGAGTGCCGGTGGCGGTAGTGCGGGTTCAGGTAAGCTCACGGGTGCTTACCGTGTGACGGGACAGTCCGGGGCCATTACCAACCCCTATGGTGCCATTGAGCCGGTCATTCAAAACCTGCTGAACAGCAACGATACCAAAGGCCAAACCTATACACTTAACCGTATGACCGGCACCTTGCACATGAAGGCCCGCCCTTCGGTTATTCGGACAGCAACCAAGTTGGTGGATCAGTTTAAAGAGGTTATTGGCCGTCAGGTCTTAATTGAAACCCGCGTGATGGAGATCTCGCTGAGTGAGACCTACCGTGCGGGGGTGGATTGGTGGGCTTTTAAAGGAAGTATCGCCAGCATGGTCGGGCAGAGCGGTACATACACGGGTGAGATTGGCAGCGGCAACAGCTTGCGTGGTGGTACTTTTAACCTGGCGGATGTGACCTTTCCTGCCACATCGACCGCAGCGTCAGGGCTGGGGGTGGTCATTTCTGGTTCCAGCGGTGCGGCCATTGTTGATCTGTTAAAGCAGTTTGGTGATGTGCAGGTGCTCTCCAACCCCACCATTCGTGCGCGCCATGGTCAGCCCTCCATGATCAGTGTCGGTACCAGCAATACCTATGTCTCTGAGACTGAGGTCACCACCACCGGTACGGGGACCAGCGCAACCACTGAGACCGATGTGACCGTAAATACCGTCTTTGATGGTTTGATGATTGGTGTAACCCCTTTCATCAAAGAGGATGGCAAAATCATTATGACGGTTCATCCTATTAAAAGTGATGTAACTGCCTCTAGCCTGGACTTGGTCACGGTGGGTACCGCAAACCAGGTCGCCTTGCCTGAGGTAGAGCTTAAGGAGATGAGTACCATCCTGGAGACCCGTTCGGGTGATCTGGTCTTTTTGGGTGGCTTGATTGATAAAGAGAAGAGCGCAACCAAAACCGGTGTGCCTGTTCTGGGGGATATCCCCGTGCTGGGCCGGCTCTTTTCTACGGACTCCAGCAGTGACCAGACGCGTGAGATGATTATCATGATGCGCGTTACCGTGCTGTGAGCAGGCCGGAGCCTACCCCATGAGCGTGATTTACAAAGCGATGCGCAACCTGCAGCGTAAAAAAGCAGAGGATGAGGTCTCTCCTTCTGCGGCAGATGCTGCCCCAGAGGTGGTTGCGGAATCGGAGAGTGAAGAGAAGGTCAGTCTGCTTAAGCGGCTTAACAAGCGCCAGTGGATTATGCTGGGCGCTGGGCTGGTTATTCTGTCGGGGCTGGGTGGTTGGATTGGCTTGACCTATATGGAAGGGGTGAAAGAGGATCAAATTGCCCTGCAAAAACGCCAACAAGCCCAACAACAAAGGGCCCGCCGCGCTGCTGAGGATGCGACCACAGAGTCGTTAGGGGATCTTAAGCTTGAAGATGTTATCTCACTGTTCAGTAAGGATGGTGGGGTACCGGTTATGGATCAAATTGCTTTGCTCCAAGCCGCTAAAGCGCAATTGATTGTGGCATCGGAAAAGGCGCAAGTTCCAGGCAAAAAGGCAGAGGCAAAAGACAAACTGCCCGATGCTCTGGAGGCTTTTCTCTCCTTTGATCAGATCCTTGAAGATGCAAAAAAGAAAAAGGCTGAGAACCTTGCGGCCATTGCCTCTGGTAAACCCGGTCAAATGCCGGCGATGACAGAGTCCAATACGGCACCCCTCTCCCTGGATCAGTTGGAGTTTGTGCGCCAGCTAACCCTTGATCTGAACCATGCGATACAGAAAAACCGTAGCAAGCAGGTTAAAAAGCTGTTGGCCAAACTGCGTCAATCCCGTGGTACAGAACACCCCATTGTTTTAAAAATGGAAGCATATTGGCATTTGAAAAATCGCCAGTATAGCAAGGCAGCCAAACGTCTATATAAGGTGCTGTATACGCAGCCATTGGATCGTGATGCCCGCTTGAACCTTGTCATTACACAAATGCACCTGGGACAGTGGCGCGAGGCCAAACGTGGCTTGCGTGACCTGCGAGAAGATTTTCCTGACGATGTACAAATTGCTCAATTAATGAAACGCTATACGGAATGATGGCCTCTGCCCCCCCTACCGATCCTGTACCCGCTTCTCAAAACCGTGGTGTTGCCTATGGTGAACTCTACCTGGAGTTCCTGGGGCTGACTAGACCACCTTTTCCGGTGGTGCCCGATGCCGAGAATTTTTACCTGCCTTCGCGCCTGGATGCCCTCATTGCTGAGATCACCCACGGTATTTTGACCCGCAAAGGTTTTATGGTCATTACTGGCGAGGTCGGGTGCGGTAAAACCACCATTACCCGCCGTATTCTCCATACCTTGGAAAATCACCCGGTTGAGAGCGCGCTGATCATCAACACCTTCTATCAGGGTGTTGAGTTGATCGAAGAGATCTGCCATGACTTTGGTATCCCTTTGGATGACGATGGCGGGCTGGGTAACCGGCTTAAACAGCTCAACCTATTTTTGATTGAAAAGCACCAGCAGGGGCAGATCTGCACCATTATTTTTGATGATGCGCAAAACCTCTCCCATGAGAGCCTTGAGCTAATTCGCATGATCTCCAATTTGGAGACCGAGCATGAAAAATTGGTGCAAATTCTCTTGGTGGGGCAGAGCGAGCTGACCGACCGGTTGGATGAACACGCCATGCGGCAGCTTAAGAGCCGGATTGTCATCCATGGCCAAGTGACCCCCTTTAACCCGGAAGAGATGAAGCAGTATATCCACTTTCGTCTGAACAGGGCGGGGTCTGGTGGGGTTATTGCCATTACAGAGCAGGGGTACCGGCAGCTTTTTAACTGGACCGGTGGTAACCCTCGTCTCATTAATAAATTGATGGACCGCTGCCTTTACGGTCTGTTTGCCGACAATACCACCCGTATTGAGGCTGCGCTGGTTGATGGTGTTGCTTCTGAAGTGGGGTTGACGGAACAGTGGGGAGCACCACCAGAAGTTCATAAACCGCATCCTCAAACCCAGCTTTTAATACGCTATATGCTCTCTGGTGTGGTGGGGGGGGCTTTGGTGGTTGGCGGGCTCTATCTGGCGGGGCTGTTGGGGAGCGGGTCGGTTCAAACCGCAAAGGGTGACCAAGTGGTTACCATGGTGGCGGATGCCCCTAAGCCTGTGGTCAAAGCTGAGCCTGTGGTCCCCCCAGCACCAGCTTCTGAGCCGCAGCGTGTGCCCCTACAAACCACAGCAGCCGCTTCTCAGCCGGTCTCTCCCCCTCAGCCGATTAAGCGAGAGAAGGATAGTGTCCAAGCTGAGAGCTTGCAGTTCTATGCTGCGGTACACCACTTTTTAAGTGATAAGGGTTTGCAGCGTCACACCAAGGCTTATATGCAGGCCTTGCGTGAAGGTTGGTTGGAAACCCTGGCCCACCGGATATGGACCGAAGAGCAGTACCGTCTGGTCCGTTTACCTGTGGTCAGTAAAGAGGTGCGTCAAGAGTACCTTCTTCTCAAATATAATGATCCGACACGGGGTGAGGAGTTCCACCTGTTTTGGAAACCGAGCCGGTGGTTGGATCCCAAACAGGTGGGGCCGCGTAATGAGACCTCCGCCCGTTTTCAGCGTATGTTGGCTTTAACACCGTTCTACAGTGGTCTGCCCGATGGCATGATTGGCCCTGGTACACTGGCCGCGGTTAAGGCTTTTCAGCGTGCCTTTGATCTGCACGAAAGTGGCCAGCCCGATGCCGCGACACAGTTTGTGCTGGAGCATTATGTCCGTAAACAGATGGTGTTGGCCGAGCGTTTAAAACAGCGTAAGCAGGCGCTGGAAGCCAAGCAGGCACGTGAGCAAAGGGCTGCGGCGTCGTATACTGATCAAGCCACTGCCCATACGGTGAGTAACCAGACCAATACGACCCCGGTGGTGGATAAACGTAGTAAAGAGCAGCCTAGAGCCTTGGCTGAGGGCATGCGTTATGCGGTACAGGTCGCCACCTTCCAAACCGTGAGACCCGCAAGCAAATTGGCACAGATGCTCCGTGGTCATGGTTTAAGTGCCTATGTGCAAAAACTCCCTGCGGCCAACGGTGGCTCTTGGCATGTGGTCCGTTTGGGGCCTTGGGGGGAGGGGCGTTTGGCGGTTATGGCACGAGATCGCGTCAAGAAGCAGTTTAAGCTCTCTGCCATTATTGTTCAGGTTAAAGCGGTAAACCCTACGCCTGAAGTGGCGATTGATGGAGGGGGTAGCCAGATGGTTAATGGGGGAGAGCAGCGATGAATGATGCACCGCGTAAAAAACCCATAGGTATGCTCCTTCAGGAGAAGGGGCTGATCTCGGATGCACATATTGAACTGGCTTTGCAGGACCAGAAGATCACCAAAGAGCGTGTGGGTGAGATTTTGGAACGGCTGGGCTTTGTCTCTCAATACGACGTTGCCACCACCATCTCTGAACAGGAAGATCGGCCTTACCTGGATATTAATGCGGTTCGGCCTGCCGAAGAGAGTTTGCGTTTGTTCAACCGCAATATCTGTGAGCAGAACGACTTTTTGCCCATGCGTCATGATAGTATTGAAGGGGCCATTGAGTGCGTAACGGCCGCAGATGATGTGGTGGCGCTGGATAAGTTGATTACCCGCCATACGGGATTAAAGCCCTTTTTCTACCAAGGGGAAAAAGGCAAAATCCGTAATGCCGTACAGTACTATTACTACTTTTTGGAAAACCCCGTTGAAAAACTGCTTGAACGGGAGATCCAGCTGCTGGGTATGGATAAGGATGATGTCCGTAATCTGGATAACTTCATCAGCCATCTGTTCCAGTTAGCGGTTAAAACCCGTGCTTCTGACGTCCATATACGACCCATGGACCGGGCGATTAATATCGCCTTCCGTATCGATGGTGTGTTGCGCCCCATGTTCTCACTGCCCTCCAGCATGAAACGGGTCGTTACCACGTTGAAAATGCGGGCGGATATGGATATTGCTGAACAGCGTTTGCCCCAGGATGGTAGTTTTGGTGAGACCATTCTAACCAACCACTACGATTTTCGTGTCTCCACCACCGTTTGTCCCTATGGGGAGAATATGGTGTTGCGTCTGTTGCCCGCTAAGAGTGATTTTATGGGCCTGCCGCAGTTGGGCTTTGAGCCGGATGATATTGAGCTGGTTCGGCAGATCTTTAACGAACCCTTTGGGATTGTTTTGCTTACAGGTCCCACCGGTTCGGGTAAAACCACCACGCTCTATGCCGCGGTACGTGCGCTTAACCTGACAGAAAAGAATGTGATGACGGTGGAAAACCCCATCGAATACCGCATTCCTTTGATGCGTCAAACCCAGATTAACGTCAAGGCGGGTTACACCTTCTCCAGTGCTGTGCGTCACTTTTTGCGGCATGATCCTGACGTGATCCTGGTCGGTGAGATCCGCGATAAAGAGACCGCAGAGACCGCGGTATCCGCCTCGGAAACAGGTCACTTGGTGCTCTCTACCCTGCACACCAATACCGCGTTTGGTGCGTTGCCGCGTTTGCGCTCTTTGGGTATTGCGCCCTTTATGTTGGCCGACTCCCTCGTGGGGGTGGTGAGTCAGCGCTTGGTCCGTAAAATCTGCCCCAACTGTAAAGAGGCCTATACCCCCAGTCAGGAAGAGCTGGATTATCTAAAGCTTGAAGGGGTGGATACACTTTACCGGGGGGTGGGGTGTGAAACCTGCTTTGGTACGGGCTTTCATGGTCGTACGCTGGTTTATGAGGTGCTGCGCTCTTTCCCTGAACTGGCGGTTGAAATTGGTAAGGATGCCACCCTGGATACCATGCGCCGTATTGCGGTGGATCATGGGTATCGTGAAATTGCCACCTGTGCCCATGCGAAGATGATTCGGGGGGATGTCTCGTTCTCTGAAGTGGTTCGGGTTCTGGGTTATTAAGGGGTGCCTGTTAGGGCGCTCTAACGATGGGGTAATGGTATGGGCTACTTTTACTACAAGTACTTAAGCAAGGATGGTCCCATTGAGGGTGGCTTTGTTGATCTGCCCTACGACAACCCCATTTCAGCGACGACCTATCTGGAGCAGCAGGGCCACACCGTCATTGTTGTTAAACAGTTAAGCAATGCGGTGGGGGCTATTGTTGGCCTGTTGGTGCACACCTTTGAAAAAGAGGTCACCATGGAGGTCCTGGCGGAGGCCCTGACCAACATGGCGGTTATGCTCAAAGCTGGTATTCCGCTTATTGCCTGTCTTAAAGATACCCTGGCCGACCACGATAACCCCACCTTAGCCAAAGTTGGACAGCAATTGGTCATGCGGGTAGAGGCGGGCTCCAACCTGACCGAAGCGCTGGCGGCTTTTCCCCGCTATTTTCCTGAAACACTGGTGTTTCTTGTTCGTTTGGGGGAGGAGACCGGTAGCCTGGACCAAACCGTACGAGATGCAGCAGCGCATACCCAAAAAATGGATAAGATCCGGCGTGATACCAAAAGCGCCATGACCTACCCAACCTTTATGTTTATCGCCATTTTTGGGGCCATGTTCTTCTGGATCTATCTGGTAGTTCCCCCCATGGCCAATATGTTTAAACAGTTCCAGTTGGATCTACCGGCCTTTACCCAGTGGGTTATTGCAGGTTCGGTCTGGGTTAAAGCCAATATTGGCCTGCTCTTTGGGACCATTTTTGGGGTGGTCGGTTCGATCGTGGCGTTGGTCAAGTCCAGCTCTAAAGTGCGGGTGTTAATTCAAAAGGTACTGATGCACACCCCGATCTTTAAGGTCATTATTGTCGCCTTTAACTTAGCCTTTATCACCCAGTACATGAGTATGATGTTGCGTGCAGGTGTGGATGTTATGCGTACTCTGCAGGTGTTGAAAGAGGCGATCCCCAACGAGGTCTACCGGAACTATCTGGATCAGGTGCAGGAGAACCTCGTATCCGGTATTGGTTTGCGGGAGTCTTTTGAGAAGGTGGGTATTTTCCCCAGCTTTGTGGTGCGGATGATCGGTGTGGGTGAACAGTCTGGTACCTTAAGTGAACAGCTTGAGTTTATTGCAGAAGATTACCGGGTTAAGCTTGAGGAACTGGTGAGTAACATTGGTAAACTGGTGGAGCCTATTGCCATTGTGGTGGGGGGGGGCATGTTTATCGCCCTGGCTATGGCACTCTTTGCTCCGCTCTACACATTGATTAAAAATATCTAACCTCCCTTCGCGGTAACTTGTCGTCCGTGGCGCAAAGAAGGCCGGTTGGGGGTATGCCTTAAGCTCGGGCATGGATGCATGGGGTTGGCGTCTTGTGTGCTCTGTGTGACCGGTAAACCCGCCGACGCGAACGCGCCTTTTGTTCTCCGGCCGTTTCAACCACCAAGCCCGCCGATGCGGACAGACTTCTGTTCGACCACACGGCTTCACACCACCAAGCCCGCCGATGCTGATCAACCCGGTGGTTTCAAACCACCAAGCCCGCTGATGCGTACAGACTTCTGTTTGCCCGGTGGTTTCTGACGAGAAGTCTGACTGTACGGACAGGCATGTATCCTGCTCGATAGCTTTGGGCCACCAAGCCCGCTGATGCTGATCAACCCAGCCGTTTCAACCACCAAGCCCGCCGATGCGGACAGACTTCTGTTTGACCATGTGGCTTCACACCACCAAGCCCGCCGATGCTGATCAACCCGGTGGTTTCAAACCACCAAGCCCGCCGATGCGGACAGACTTCTGTTTGACCATGTGGCTTCACACCACCAAGCCCGCCGATGCGGACAGACTTCTGTTTACCCGGTGGTTTCTGACGAGAAGTCTGACTGTACGGACATGCATGTATCCTGCTCGATAGCTTCACACCACCAAGCCCGCCGATGCGGACAGACTTCTGTTCGACCACACGGCTTCACACCACCAAGCCCGCCGATGCGGACAGACTTCTGTTCGACCATACGGCTTCACACCACCAAGCCCGTCGATGCGACCGCCCTTTGTGTTTGACCACGCGGCTTTAAACCATCAAGCCCGTCTAAACGATGATGCTTTTGGGGGCTACCCGGTGGTTTTGGGCCGTCACACCTGACCATGCTTCTGTTCTACCGAGTGGCTTCGCGCTAACAAGCCAGTCGTCGTCAACATGCGTTTTGTTCCAACCTTTGGCTTGCCGCTAAGCCTGCCGACGGGAACGTACTTTGACACCTGTTTGAATCACCCTTGTTTGATATTGCCCCTTATGGTTTGAAGAGGCACGACTGTTCACTTGGCTTGGTACACGTTAGGGGCTTGGGGGGGGAAACTGGCCATGAAGGGGAGGGTGCGTGCGGTTTAGCGGGCTTTGCGGCGAACTCAGATATCAAGAGGGCTGTTGTGTCTCAGCATGGTCTGATGCGGTATGCTCTGGGGGGATCGGTCACTAGGTGCGGGTAAAAAAAGAGGGGCCATAAAAAAGAGCGTCAGCACAAGCTGACGCTCTTTTTAACGATCAGTAACCGCTTTGCTCGCTTACTGCTGCATTTTATAGTAGCAGGTTGCCAAGTTGGCTGCGGCGTTGACCTGCTCTTCAGCCACTAGGGCGTTGGCTGTACCACCATCGACACCGGCGGTATCGCAGCGGAATACACCGCCAGCTACATTCACAATGCCGTCAATGGAGGCTTCAAAGACCGACAGAAGCACAGGGTCCAAGCCCTGAAGGCGCATTAAGTTACCCACCAGACCGTTGGCTGTGCCATCCTGAATGTTTAGAAAGTCAATGATCAGTGTCTGAGGAATACCCTGAGGATCATAATAAAGGTACTCGTTCTCGTTGCCTGCACCACGACCGCTGGGGACACGAATACCGGCATTTTGGAAGAAGGTTGGTACAGCGCCCGCATTATCATCTGCAATCAATGAAATGCCGGTTGGGGCAATCAATACGTCGCCAGGAACAACGCCTGTGCGCTCATAATACTGGTTGTAGGCTTGAGCCCACTGGCCGACAAACTTGTTGGTGATCTTACGGTATTCTGCATTACGCTGCAGATCTTTACCAATGGATACGGCACCAAGAATCAAGCCGATTACCACCAAAACGATGGCCATTTCCATAAGCGTAAAACCGGATTGTTTCCGCTCTTCATATTTCTTAATAAAACTTAACATGGTGCGTGCTCCTGTGCAGCTGCTATAAACGGGCAAATAAACTGGTTTGGATTTCAGTTCCCATGATCACCACTTAACGCAAGTTAAGAAGGAAGTCTGGTGTTCATGTGCCTTATTTGTATCGTCCAACCCCAGCGTCGAGTTTAGCGTTTCACTGCTTTGTGTCAAGATAAGAGTGAAAAGTTGCGTATTTTTACTCATGAAGGCATAAGGCTTTAGGTCTATTTGTTGCAAAAGCCGTAGATGTCATCTTGTCAGGTCTGACAAGGTGTTGAAACTGTGTGGGAGATGGCGTCAAAAAAAGGTTATTCCAACTCAAAGGTGGCATCACTGCAGGTGGGGGTCTATCATGCTCTCATGGCTTCGGCTGTTGGTTGGTGTCGTATGGGTCGTTGTGATCTTTGACGGTAAAGGGCCATTCTAAGTTAGGGCTGTGTTATGTTGTTGATATTAAGGCTTGTTATTCTTACTTTGGCGGTGGTTGGGGCGGGGCTTTTGCCCTTTGTGCTCAGTGGTACCATGGATATGTATACCCAATATACCAAAGCTGAAAAAGCCAGGGATTTGGTCAAACGTAAGCGTGAACACTACAAGCAATATCTCAGAAATGTAAAAACCTACCAAGCTTTCCAGGATCGTGTCAGCTCGTTTGTGCAGATCGCGCAGGATATTGGAATTGATCGCGGGGATTGGGTGCGCTACGAGGTGGATGTTCAAGAACGGATGGTGGATGTTTCTCAAATGGGCTTTTTGTTGGAGAACGCGCGCAACGGGGGGCATTTTTATTATGATCCCAGTAAATTTGAAATTCTATCGAGTGAACACCCTGTGATGAAAGAAAAGATGGAATCCGCAAGCAGCGAGGAGGCCGGTCCCGCTGGCAGTCAGGTCATGGTTACTTTGAAGGGCACCTATTTGGTGTATCAGCAAAATGAGTAATAAACTGATTCTAGAGGTCGATGGTCAGCGCGTCATGCTGGCTCCTAAAAAGGCTCAGGATATTGCCGACGTTAACGAAGTGGATGGTGATCGTTGGCTGATCTCTGACTTCAACGGTTCGGTTCCCCGTCTGATGATGGTGGATGCCCAGATCAAATATGCTGAAATTAAACTTCAACGTAAGCTTCAGGAGATGGGGGAAGGGGATGAAAACAGCCGCATCCTAACCCATTGGAAGAAAAAACGTGGTGAGAGTAGTACCGAGATTCTATTTAGTGTGGTCCCTGGCGATATCATGGCTGTGCATGACGATCTGGCCTATGAAAGTCGCGATGTCCACCTGAACTTCTCATTTAATGCCCTGCTGTTTGCGGCATTAAACAAATATGGCAGTAAACAAAATGTGGTGGTGATGTTTGAACATGACCGCCATGTAGACTATATGGTGGGTAAGAAGGATCGCATCCTCGGTGCAGGGCGTATGTCCTCCTTCGCCGCAACCAGTGAAGCCAAAATGGCCCTGGCAGAGACCATCTCTGAAGAGCTGAAAATTTTAGAAAAACAGAGCCACCAAAAAGTTGAGCGTGTTGTTCACTTTGGGTTCTTCCGCTCAGAACCTGGGGAAGAGGGGGCTGGGCAAACCACCCGGCAGACATCATCAACCGGGTTTGGCCAAACCGCGGCTGCTGGGGATGATAAAACCAGTTGGGTTGGTGATGAGACCGAACTGGTGGATGCGGGTGCCGATACCTCCTGGGTGATCAAGCTGGCGGAGTTTATGGAAGCCTCCACCGACGTGCTCTCGCCGGCCCGCTTTGCCATGGAAGATGGCAGCTTTTTGGTCACCTCTATCCCAAAGGTTACATCTTTGCTGGCTTCGTGGGATGCCGCCAACAAAGAGTTGGACATTGCCAGCTATATCGGTGTTCGGGTTTCTCCTTGGTTAACCGCTGCGGTCTGGCTGTTGGTTGTTGGCGGGCTGTTCGGCCAAACTTGGTTGGAGCGCAACGTCACATTTATGAAGGCGGAAACCCGTAAGATTGAGTCGAGCTTGGGGCAGGATGAAAAGGTTAAAGAGATCACCGAAGGCCAAAAGGATGTGGTGCTCTTTTCTGAACAGCTCAGTAAGCTCAGTCAGATCTATGATGCCAAACGCATTATCGCCGATCTTTCCCTTGCCCGTGCAGACCGGAATATTCAAATACTACGCTTGCTGATCTCCCATGAAAATCAGACCCCCTCGGTGGTGATTGAAGGGCGGGTGAATAACTCTTTCTCCGTTGCCAGTAAGGACCATGAGAAGTTTTTGAACACCTTACGCTCCAAAGGGTACAAGGTTGAAAAAAGCCAGTTGGATACAGATATTTTGCAGCTGAGCTTTAAGGTCACCTTAAGCCGAAAGGCTGAGTCATGAAAACCAAACTTCTGGGCTTGGCCGCATCCTTGGTTCTGGTATTGGGCATTGCCTATAGTGGCTACGACTTCTACACCATTCAGCAACGTCCGGGTGGGTTGTTTGCCAAGAACTATTTTACGGGCAAAAGCAAGTCGGTATCCAAGCGGGATAAATATGGCATTGTGCCCAAGCCGGATAAAACCTTGGATGATCTGCGCCAGCGCAACGAGCCAAAGCTTAAGCAGCTCAGGACACCCCAAGGGCGTGAGAGTGGCCGGGTAAATATGATCATGCTGGGGTTCTCTCAGGACTCGATCCGCATGAGCCAGGATAGCATGAAAGCGCTGACGGAGGATTTTCGTAAGCGTATTATCTCTATGACCTTTATCACTGGCGATGAGCGTTTTGCGGTCATTGATGGCCAGCTCTATAAAGAGGGTGATGAGATCGCCAATGGTGCGAAGATCCGTACGGTACGGGCAGATAAAGTGCTGATTGCCGGACGTGAAATTTTACAATGGGTGGAGGTGCATAACCCCATTGAGATCAAAAAAAAGGTCAGACAGCAACAAGAGATTATACCATCCGTACCTGACCCTGCCAAAGCAGAGGCAGCCGCACCGGCAGCACCGGCTGCAAGCGGTGCTGCGGCTTCCTCAGGCAATATTTTGGAGTCTCTGAAAATGATTCAGAATTATAAGGGTATGTTAAATAACATGTAAGTGTGCCGATGCACTGGTAGGATAAAAAAGGGGCTGCTTAAACAAGCAGCCCC